>JAEWQZ010000288.1 GCA_023460255.1 Actinomycetes bacterium | reverse complement strand
CTCCTCCGCCTCCGACCCGGCCCCGCGCGCGTCCGGCGTCACCTCGCGCCCACCGTCACTGGTAGAGCGTCCCCGTGTTCACGACGGGGGTGGCTCGCGAGTCGCCGCACAGGACGACGAGGAGGTTGGAGACCATCGCCGCCTTGCGCTCCTCGTCGAGCTCGACGATCGACTCGCGGCTGAGCTGCTCGAGCGCCATCTGCACCATCCCGACGGCACCCTCGACGATGCGCGAGCGTGCTGCGACGACAGCCGCGGCCTGCTGGCGCTGGAGCATCGCCTGGGCGATCTCCGGGGCGTAGGCGAGGTGGCTGATCCGCACCTCGAGGATCTCCAGGCCCGCGGCGGTGGCCCGGGCGGCGACCTCGTGGGCGAGCTCGAGCGAGATCTGGTCGGTCGAGCCGCGCAGCGACTCGGCGTCGTCCCCGGCGTCGTAGGGGTACGCGCCGGCGACGTGGCGGACCGCCGCCTCGGCCTGCGTCTCGATGAAGTCCTGGTACGCCTCGACGGCGAAGGTGGCCTTGGCGGTGTCGGCGACCTGCCAGACGACGATGGCCGCGATCTCCACGGGGTTGCCGGTGGCGTCGTTGACCTTCAGGTGCCCGGTCTCGAAGTTGCGGACCCGCACCGACACGGTCCTGTGCGTGGTCAACGGGGCGAGCCAGAGCAGCCCCGCCTTGCGCACGGTGCCGACGTAGCGGCCGAAGAACTGCACCACCTGGGTGGTGCCCGGCTGGACGACGGTCAGCGACGCGCCCGCGACGACGGCGAGCAGCCACGCGAGACCGCCGAGGACGCCGAGCGCCGCACTGCCCGTGGAGTCGGCCTCGGCGAACAGCCACGTGCCGACGCCCGCGAGGAGCAGCAGCACGAGCACGCCGAGGAACCCGTCGGCCTTCCACGCGGCTCGCTCGCTGATGCGGACCTCCGTGGCCTGCAGCCCGACCGGCGCCGCGGCCGGCTCCAGCTGGGGGTCGCGTTCGACGACGGTACCCATGACGTGCCCTTCTCGTGACGACGCGCGACCGTCGCGCGTCATCAAAGTGATATCACATTGATGACACGTCGTGCCAGCGGCGTCGTGGACGGCTCAGGCGACCGGCGGCGTCGTGGGCGGCTCGAGAGGCCCACCGGACGGCGGGGGCGCCGACGGCCCACCAGGCGGGCTGCTCGGTGGGCCGGTCGGCGGCACGACTCCCCCCGCTCCCCCGAAGCCCGGCATCCGCACGCCGCCGATCTCGGCGAGGAGCCCCCGCGCCCGGTGCGCGACGTCCGGCGCGCAGAGCAGCGAGTACGAGCCGGCGACGATCTGGCTCGCCGACGTGAAGTCACGGCGCCCGCCCGTGAAGGAGTACGAGATGACCGAGAAGAGGATGCCGAACGCCGCGCCGATCGCCATCGCGGGCAGGATCGGGAACAGCGCCTCGGTGGAGAAGATCGACAGCAGCAGCCCGACGAACAGGCCGAACCACGCCCCCGACAGGCCGCCGGCGAGCGCGACGCGCCCGTACGTCAGCCGGCCGGTGACCCGCTCCACCATCCGCAGGTCCGTGCCGACGATCGTCACGTTCTGCACGGGGAAGTCCTTGTCGGCCAGGTGGTCGACGGCCTTCTGTGCCTCGAGGTACGTGCCGTAGGCGGCGACGAGCTCACCGGTCGGGAGCGTCGGCACGCGCGGGACGCCGCGCCCGCCGCGTCCACCGCTGGTCATGGTCATGCGCACATCCTCCCCTGCCCGCGACGCGGCTGCCAGGCCGGGGCCCCGTCGACCGCGGACCCGCCCGCCTGAGCCCCCGACGGCGCCTGCGCCGTTACGCTGACGCCGTGAGCAGCGTCGGGACCAGGGTGTTCGTCGCGCGCCTCGCCGGGACCGCCGTGTTCGACCCCATCGGCGACCAGGTCGGCCGGGTGCGCGACGTCGTCGTGCTGCTGCGACCCAAGGGCGGGCCACGGGCGGTGGGGCTGGTCGTGGAGGTGCCGGGCAGGCGCCGCGTCTTCCTCCCGCTCACGCGCGTGACCAGCATCGACGCCGGCCAGGTGATCATCACGGGCCTGCTCAACCTGCGCCGGTTCGAGCAGCGCCCCACGGAGACCCTCGCGATCGGCGAGCTGCTGGACCGCCACGTCGAGCTCACCGACGGGTCCGGCGGCGCGACCGTCGTCGACCTCGCCGTGGAGCAGCAGCGCAACCGCGACTGGGTCGTCACCCAGCTCTACGTCCGCCGGCTGCACGCCAAGGGTGGCCTCATCCGCCGCCGCGGGGAGACGCTCATCGTCGACGTCGACGACGTGCGCACCCTCGCCGCGGGCACGGGGGTCCAGCCCGCCGACCTGCTGCTCGCCTCCTACGAGGACCTCAAGCCCGCGGACCTGGCCGACGCGCTGCACGAGCTCACCGACACCCGCCGGCTCGAGGTGGCCGCCGCCCTCGACAACGACCGCCTCGCCGACGTCCTCGAGGAGCTCCCGGAGGACGACCAGGTCGCCATCCTCAGCGGCCTCGACATCTCCCGCGCCGCCGACGTCCTCGACGTCATGCAGCCCGACGACGCCGCCGACCTCCTCTCGGAGATGCCCGTCGAGCAGGCCACCGCCCTCCTGGAGCTCATGGAGCCGGAGGAGGCGCGCGACGTCCGCCGCCTGCTGGCCTACGAGGACAACACGGCCGGCGGCCTCATGACGACCGAGCCGGTGATCCTCGGCCCGGAGACGTCGATCGCGTCGGCGCTGGCGCACGTGCGGCGGCAGGACATCACCCCGGCGCTCGCGTCGATGGTGTTCGTCGTGCGCCCGCCGGTCGAGACGCCGACGGGCCGGTTCCTCGGCGTCGTGCACGTCCAGCGGCTGCTCCGCGAGGCTCCGCACGACCCCATCGGCGGCATCCTCGACACCGAGATCGAGTGGGTGCCGCCCGACGCCGGGTTGGGCCAGCTCACGCGCCTGCTCGCCCAGTACAACCTGCTCGCGCTGCCGGTCCTCGACCCGGAGCGCCGGCTGCTCGGCGCGGTGAGCGTCGACGACGTGCTCGACCACCTGCTCCCCGACGACTGGCGTGACGCCGACACCGAGGTGACGGACCGGGCGATGGAGCAGGCGATGGACGACGCGCGCGAGGAGGTGGACCGTGGCTGAGCGACTCGACCAGCCCCGCGACGTCCGCACCTCGCTGCTGCCGCGGCCGCGCTTCGCCCCCGACGTCTTCGGGCGGATCTCCGAGGGCATCGCCCGGTTCCTCGGCACCCCGCGGTTCCTGCTCTACCTCACCGTCTTCTGCGTCGCCTGGCTGGCGTGGAACAGCTGGGGGCCGGAGCATCTGCGCTTCGACAGCTCGGAGTTCGGCTTCACGGCCCTGACGCTCATGCTCTCGCTCCAGGCGTCCTACGCCGCGCCCCTCATCCTGCTCGCGCAGAACCGGCAGGCCGACCGCGACCGCGTCGCCGCCGAGCAGGACCGCCAGCGCGCGGAGCGCTCGCTCGCCGACACCGAGTTCCTCGCCCGGGAGATCGCCGCGCTGCGCATCGCGATGGGCGAGGTCGCCACGCGCGACTTCGTGCGGTCCGAGCTGCGCGACCTGCTCGAGGAGATCGAGCGCGCCCGCACCGGGGACGAGCCGGACGCCGAGCCCGAGACCACTCGCAGCTGAGGCCCCGCCCGACCACACCACCGGCCACCGACCACACCACCGGCTAGACACCCCACACCACAGTGGAACGAAACGACAGCGTCTCGTTCCACTTCGGCCACCCGAACCCTCGTTTCGTTCCACTCTGAGGGGTGGTGGCCGTGGGCGGGTCGCGGGCGCTACTGCGTGGCGTCGCGCAGTAGTGCCCTGAGCCGCTCCAGCAGCTCCGGGCTGCCGTCGACGTCCAGGGCCTCGACGGGTCCGCGGCCCCACAGCCACCGGTCCAGGTCCCAGGCGCGGCCGGCGACGAGCAGCTCGGCCGGCCGCGGGTCGTCGTCGGCGACCACCGCCACGGACGCCGCGTCCAGGTCGTAGGCGGACCCGCTCTCCGGGCTGATCCCCACGAAGCGGCCGAGGTCCAGCCGCCACGCACCGGGCGCGTTCGTGCACCGCACGGTGACGCCGACGCCGTCGGGAGCGAAGGTCCCCCACGGCGGGACGCCGTCCACGAACACCCGCAGCACCTCGTCGACGCCGTCCGCGGCGAGCTCGACCGACGGCGGCCGGACGTCCCGGCCCGCGGTGAGCTCCGCGTCCACCCGGTGCACGAGCGCCTCGTGCGCCTGACGCCGGGCGACCCAGCGCAGCGTGCCGCCGTCGGGGTGCCACGACCACGCGGGCGCCTCCGGGTCCCGGTCCACGAGGGCCGCCAGGAGCTCGGTGCCCGACGTCGCCACGAACCTGCGCAGACCGACGACGTCCGCGGGACGCTCGGGGTCGGGCACGTCGTCCCCCGCGGCGCCCGAGGCAACCCGCGCCCAGAAGTGCTGGACCTCCCCGAGGTGCCAGAGCAGGTCGGATGCGACCCAGCCCGGGCACGACGGCACGGGTGTGTCGGCGGCTACCCCGGACAGCGCGTCGATGAACCGCTCGGACTCCTCGCGGATGACCGCCAGGTGGGCCTCGTGCTCCATGCCCCGAGCCTAGGACCCGCCGCGGCTCCCGGACCCGGCGACCTCGAGGTCCGCCGCGCCGCGCACGGTCCCAGAGGCGTCCCGGAGGGCCATCCACGGCGCCACCTACGATGGACGCCATGGCAAACCCCACCGTCGAGTCAGTGACCGAGGCGCTCGCCGGCGTCATCGACCCCGAGATCCGCCGCCCGATCACCGAGCTCGGCATGGTCCGCTCGGTCGAGCTGACGGACGGGCCGGACGGGGCGCACGTCGTCGTCGGGATCGACCTGACGACCGGCGGCTGCCCGCTGAAGGACACGATCACCCGTGACGTGACGGCGGCGGTCTCCGCGCTCGAGGGCGTGGCCTCGGTCGACGTCGCCATGGGCGTGATGAGCGACGAGCAGCGCCAGGCGCTGCGCACCCAGCTCCGCGGCACCTCGACGGGCGCAGAGGCGCCGGAGATCCCCTTCGCCAAGCCCGACTCGCTGACCCGCGTCTACGCGATCGCGTCCGGCAAGGGCGGCGTCGGCAAGTCCAGCGTGACGGCGAACCTCGCCGCGGCCATGGCGGCGTCGGGCCTGAAGGTCGGGGTCATCGACGCGGACATCTACGGCTTCTCGCTGCCGCGCATGCTCGGCGTCACGCAGCAGCCCACCAAGGTCGACGACATGATCCTGCCGCCCGTCGCGCACGGGGTGAAGGTCATCTCGATCGGCATGTTCGTGCCCCCGGGCCGCCCGGTCGTGTGGCGCGGGCCGATGCTGCACCGGGCGCTCGAGCAGTTCCTGTCCGACGTCTACTGGGGCGACCTCGACGTGCTGCTGCTCGACCTGCCGCCCGGCACCGGCGACATCGCGATCTCGGTCGCGCAGCTGCTGCCGAACAGCGAGCTCGTCGTCGTCACGACGCCGCAGGTCGCCGCCGCCGAGGTGGCCGAGCGCGCCGGGTCCATCGCCCTGCAGACCCGCCAGCGGATCGTCGGCGTCGTGGAGAACATGTCGTGGCTCGAGCAGCCCGACGGCTCGCGCCTCGAGGTCTTCGGGGCGGGCGGTGGGGCGACCGTCGCCGACAGCCTGTCGCGGGCCACCGGCACCGCCGTGGCCCTGCTGGGCCAGGTGCCCCTCGACGTGTCCCTCCGCGAGGCCGGCGACGGCGGCACGCCCGTGGTCCTCGCCTCCCCCGAGAGCCCCGGGGCACGGGTGCTCACGCACGTCGCCTCGTCGCTCGCGCACCGCTCGCGGGGTCTCGCCGGCCGCTCGCTCGGCCTGGAGCCCGTCCAGCGCTGAGGCCAGGTCCGGCCGACGACGACGCCACTCGCCCGGACCCACTTGGCTAGCCTGGCCGCGGGAGGTGGCGATGAGGGCGCGGGCGACGGGCGCGTATGTGGCCGGTGTGCTCGCCATGGCGCTGCTCGCCGGGTGCGGCGACGGCCCCGAGCCCCCCGACGACACCGACACCCCCGACGCCGACGACGTCGCCCCGAGCAACCCGCAGTGGGATGACGAGAGCCCGCTCGACGCGTACCTACGGGTGGTCCTGGGCGACTTCGAGTCGGACGACGCGTACGCCGACCCCCTCCGGGCACCGGCCGAGGAGGCCGTCTCGGCCTGCATGGCGCAGGCCGGCTTCGAGTACCACCCCATGCTGGAGGAGCCGTCGTACGTGTCCGGCGGCTGGCGGGACCTCCCGCACGCGGTCGAGGTCGCCGAGGAGTTCGGCTACGGCTTCTCGATCGAGGCGGAGGGCCGGGGTAACGGCACGGCCCGGTGGTCGGTGCCGAATCAGGAGGGCCAGGCCGAGCGGGCGAACCGCGAGTACAAGGAGTCGCTGTCACCCGCCGCGCGGGCGGAGTACGAGCGGGTGCTCCTGGGTGACCCGTTGGCCGTCCTGGAGGAGGGGTACGACGAGATGACCGACGGCGGCTGCTACACGCGTAGCTACGCCGAGATCTCGACGCTCATGTGGCCGACGGAGTTCGCCGCGGTGATCGATGCCATGGGTGAGATCTACGCCCAGGTGGAGAGTGATCCGCGGGTCGCCGATGCGCAGCGGGCGTGGACTTCGTGCATGGCCGATGCCGGCTACCCCGACCTGACGCAGCTCCGCGACGCGCAGTCCTTCGTGGACGGGCTGATCAGCCGCTTCGTCGCCGAGAACGCCGACCGGATCGACAGGTCGCTCGCCGAGAACGAGTACGACGCGATCAAGGCCAGCGTCCCCGCGGAGCTCGCCGAGCTCCAGGCCGCCGAGCGGGCGGTCGCGGTCGCGGACGCGACGTGCCGCGAGACCTCCGGGTACACACGCCTGCACGACGAGGTCACGATCGAGTACGAGCAGGACCTCGTCGACAGGTACCGCGACGACCTCGAGGCCTGGGTCGCCATGGTCCGCGAGCGCGACGCGGATCAGACCGGCGACTGAGGGCCGACGCCGCGGATCGTCCGCGAGGACGATGACGCCGCCACGACACCGGCTTAGCGTGGGGACGTCGACAGGAGTCCCCGATGCCCGCCCGCCCGTCCGCCCTCCGCACGACCGTCGCCGCCGTCGTCGTGGCCGCCGTCGCGCTCCCCCTCGCCGCCTGCTCGGGCGACGACGATCCGGAGCCCACACCCACGCCGTCCGAACGCGAGGGGACGCCGCTCGAGGCGCTGTTCAGCGAGTACCTGAAGGACTGGTCGGGCGAGGACGTCTCGCGGCGGCTGGCGGAGATGGAGGACCTCGTCGCGGAGTGCATGGCGGAGCAGGGCTTCGAGTACACGCCGGTCGACTACTCCTCTCTCGAGATCGATCTCTCGGCCGGCCTGGACCTCCAGGTCGGCAGCGCCGAGTTCGCCGAGCAGTACGGCTACGGGATCACCACGGACCCCTTCACGTCCGGCACCGACGAGATCACGGACCCGAACGAGGAGTACGTCGCCGCGATGTCCGACGCCGAACGCGACGCCTACCTCACCGCGCTGTACGGCGAGGCGTACACGGGTGGCCCGGTCGAGGCCGGCGGCGAGGCGTCCGACGGCCAGGAGGCCGACGGCGACGAGGCCGACACGGACGACGGCACCGACGGCGAGGCGCTCGAGGACTACGACTGGCAGGCCGCGGGTTGCACGGGCCGCGCGCAGCACGAGGTCATCGCGACCGGCATCGAGGACGACACCTTCGCCGCGCTCCAGGACGAGATGGTCCAGATGATGGCCGACGCCGAGGGCGACCCGCGGCTCGCCCAGGCGAGCAGCGACTGGTCGGCCTGCATGCTCGACGCCGGGTTCGACGGCCTCGCGAAGGTGGGCGACGGCGAGGCGGCGATCGCCGCCGAGGTCGAGGCCGCGCGGGCCGAGGTGTACGGCACGGCGGGCGGGTCGGCGACGCTCCCGACGGACCCTGGTGCCGCCGCCCGCGAGGCGCTCCGCCGGGGCCTGACGGAACCGTCGCTCGAGGCGGCCTTCGACGAGGCGGTCGCGGCGATCACCCCGCGCGAGATCGAGATGGCGGTGGCCGACGCCGGGTGCCGGGCGGAGACCGGCTACGACGACGTCAGGCGCTCCGTGGACACCCAGTACCAGCTGGCGTTCCTCGCCGAGCACGCCGACGAGATCCAGTCCTGGATGGCGGCCCTCGCCGCCGACCGTGACGACGCCGGCTGACCCCTCCGACGGGCCCTGCCCTCCGACGGATCCGGGCCGCCGACGGCACCAACCTTTCGGGTCCCTCGAACGTCAAGGAGGTAGGGCGCGTCGCGCGTCGGCGCTCGCTCCTGCCCACCGTGTCCGGATCGTGATCCGGACACGCGGCCGACCTGTCGGATCCGGACCTGTCACGACACAAGAAGGACGCCACCAGCAGCACCAGCACCGCCCGTCACCAGCACAGGACCCGCCAGGACGATCCGCACCACCGGGCATGACCGGCCACGCGAGACCGGCCCGGGGCAGGAGGGAAACCCATGACCGCCACGCCGCGCCGCACACGACGCCGTCACCACCCCGTCCGACGCGCCGTCGTCGTCGGCGCCGCCCTGACCGTCGCCCTCACGGGCTGCCAGGGCGGAGGGTCGGAGCCGGAGCCCGAGGAGACGCCCATGGGCGCCCTCGACAAGCTCTTCGAGCAGCTCTCCGGCGCCTACGACGAGGAGGCGTACCGGGAGAAGGAGATGGCTGTCCAGGAGCTCATCGCCGAGTGCATGTCCGACGAGGGCTTCGAGTACTTCCCGGTCGACCCCGGCGCCGTCATGTACGAGGCTCGCGTCGCCGACGGCGAGGACGAGATCCCGTGGGGCACGCTCGAGTTCGCCGAGCAGTGGGGCTACGGGATCACCGTGCAGCCGGAGATGGACGACCCGGGTCTGGAGCCCGAGCCGCTGCCGATCGACCCCGGCATGGAGGACCCGAACGGCGAGTACGTCGCGGGGATGAGCGAGTCCGAGCAGGCCGCCTACTACGCGGCCCTGCACGGCAGCGCCTGGGACGAGCCGATCGACCCCGAGGCCGAGTGGGTGCCGCCCACCTGGGACCAGATGGGCTGCTACGGCTACGCCCAGCACGAGATCTACGGCGACGCCGCCTTCGGCACCGGTGAGGAGTTCCAGAGCCTCATGGACGAGATGAACCTCATGTGGGAGGCCATCAACGAGGACGACCGCGTCACGGAGGCCAACGCCGAGTGGGCGTCCTGCATGGCCGACGCCGGGCAGGGCGACGTCACCAAGGTCGGCGACGGCGAGGAGCTGATCAACGAGCTCGTCATGCCGATCTGGGACGAGGTCTACGCGGAGATCCCGCCCGACGCCACCGACGAGGACTGGCGGGCCGCGGACGCGGAGATCAAGCGCCGGATGGGCGAGTTCACCGAGCAGGAGATCGAGCTCGCGGTCGCCGACTACACCTGCCGCGAGGACGTCGGCTACGACGACCTCCTCCTCGAGATCAACCTCGACCACCAGCAGCGGTTCTACGACGAGCACAAGGACGAGCTCGAGCGGTGGGTCGAGTCCCAGACGGTCGGCGCCGTCGGATGAGCCTGCCGATCCCGCCCCGGCCCGCCGTCGTCGCCGGGCTCGTCGCGCTCGCCGTCGTCGGCGTGGCCGGCTGCTCGGCCGACGAGGAGGCGCCCGACGCCGTCGGACCGGCCGACGAGTACCTCGACCTGGTGCTCGGCGCCGGCGAGGAGCGCGTCGCCCGGATGGACCGCGCGATGCAGGAGTCCATCGCCGCGTGCATGGCGGAGGCCGGCTTCGAGTACCGCATCGACCTCGGCAGCCTCATCTCCGTCGAGGTCGAGGACGCCGGCACGCGCGAGCGCGCGGCGGAGTGGGGCTGGGGCCTGACCACTCAGGACCCGGCGTCGACGACAGTGGTCAGCCCGTCGGACGACCCGAACGCCGAGCTCCTGGCGTCGATGTCGCCGGCGGAGCTCGAGGCATGGGAGGCGGCGTTCCTCGGCGACCCGACCGAGGCGTCCGGCGACGAGGACTGGGCCGAGCACGCCGGCTGCCAGGGCCAGGCGTACCTGGAGCTCCAGGCCGCGGGCGGGCTGGCGGACCCGACGTACGAGGCCCTCGCCGCCGAGATCGAGCGCATCGACACCGAGGTGGTGCCGGGCGACCCGGACGTCGCCGAGGCGGACGCCGAGTACGTCGGCTGCATGGCGGACGCCGGGTACGCCGGGCTGACCGACGGCCGCGCCACCGCCGAGTGGTGGTTCGCCGAGGTCCAGTCCCGCATGGACGAGCTGGGCGGCGGCGGGCCGGGCATCGACTCCAGCGTGGTCGACGCGGCGAACCGCGAGTGGGCGGCCGAGGAGCGCGCCCTCGCGGTCGCCGACTGGGACTGCCGCGACGAGGTCGGGTACGACGCCGTCGTCGCGCGCGTCCGCAACGCCGCGCAGGCCGAGTACGTCGACGCGCACCGCGACGAGCTGGACGCGTGGGTCGAGCGGTACGGGGACGGCGGATGACGGCCGTCCCGACCGCCGCCGCCGTCACCGCCGCGACCCTCGTCGCGGCGGTGGCCGTGCTGGCGGGCTGCTCGGGCGACGCCCCGGCGCCCGTGGCGTCGGTGGAGCCGGGACCGCTGGACCAGATGGCCGAGCTCCTCGCCTACGGGGACGAGGACGAGACCGAGCTGCGGATCCAGGAGCACGTCGCGGCCTGCATGGCGGAGGCGGGCTTCGAGTACGTCCCGGTGCGGACCGGCCTCGACCTCGAGCTGGCCGAGCCGGAGGAGGAGCCGGGCACCCTCGCCTTCGCCGAGCGGTGGGGATACGGCGCCAGCACCGACCCCTACGGCCAGGTCGCCGCCCTGGCGCAGGCCACGGCGCCGCGGGACCCCAACGAGGCGATCGTCGCGGCGATGGGCGAGGCCGAGCTCGAGCAGTACACCCTCGCGCTGTGGGGCCCGCAGGACCAGGACGAGCCCGTCGAGCCGGAGCGGCAGGGCTGCCAGGGCTGGGCGCGGCACGAGGTGGAGGTCGCCGAGAGCGCGCTCGGTACCGCCCGCGAGACGTACCTGCGGGGGGCGCGCGAGAGCTGGGAGTCCGCCTACGCGGACCCGCGGGTGGCCGAGGCCGCCGCCCGGTGGTCGTCCTGCATGGCCGACGCGGGGTACCCGGACCTGGCCACACCACAGGCCGCCGCCGAGGCGGCGTACGCGCGGTGGAACGCCGCGACGGACGACGCGGCGCGGGCCGAGGCCCGTGAAGTGGAGATCGCCATGGCGGTCGCCGACGTCGGCTGCCAGACCGACGCCCGCTACCCGACAGTGCTGGCGGACGCGGTCGCGGAGTACCAGCGCGAGTTCTACGCGGCGAACCGCACGGAGCTCGACGCGCTATGGGAGGCTGCCCGCGAGCTGGAGGTCGCACGTGGGCCGGGGGCCGGGAATGGCTGACACGCGTAGGCGCCGCCACCCCGCGGGCCGATCCCACCGCCGTCCGGCACACGAAGCATCCGGTGCTGAACCGAAGAGCACGAGGAAAGAGGCAGGATCGTGAGGGCAGTCACCGGCTCCACCCGGACCATCTGGATCGTCGCCGTGACGGCGGTCGTCTCGCTCGCCGCGGGCATCGGGCTGAGCCGCCTGATCGTCTCCCCGGCGGAGGCGGCCGCGAACGCGTCGGCGCCGCCGGCCGGCCCCATCACCGTGCCCGTCGAGGAGCGCGAGCTGACGAACGACGTCGTCATCCGCGGCGACGCGATCTACGAGGACCCGGTGAGCATCACGCTCGAGACCGGGGACATCGGCGGCCCGGCGGTCGTCACCGGGCAGGTGCCCGAGGTCGGTACCGACATCGTCGCGGGCTCGGTCGTCCTCGAGGTCACCGGACGGCCGGTGATCCTGCTCACCGGCGAGCTCCCGGTGTACCGGACGCTGCGGGCGGGCGTCTCCGGGCCCGACGTCGTCCAGCTGCGGGCCGCCCTGGCGGCCCTCGGCATCGACGCCGGGAACGCGACCTCGAACGTCTACGACGCGAGCGCCGCCGCCGCTGTCCGCGCGCTGTACGCGAAGGTCGGCTACCCCGCGCCGTCGGTCGGCGAGGAGGCCGAGGGGGCCGTCGACATGGCCCGCGAGGGCGTCACCGCGGCACAGGAGCAGGTCGCCGCGGCCCAGCGGGCGCTCGCCACCGCGGGCAGCCCGCAGGCCCGCGTGGAGGCCGACGCCGCGCTCGCCACGGCCCAGGCACGGCTCACCGACGCCCAGGCCACCTTCGCGACGTGCCAGGCACAGCCCGAGCCCCACGACCCCTGCCCGACGGGCGACGTCGCCGAGGCGCAGGGCGCCGTGCAGGTCGCCACTGTCGCCCGGAGCCTCGCGTACCGGCCCGACACCACCGAGCTCCGCGCGGCCGTGACCAGCGCCCAGCGGGCCCTGGGCGACGCCCAGGCCGCGCTGGCGCAGGCGCAGGCCGCCGTCCTCACGCCGTTCCCGGCGAGCGAGGTCGTCTACCTGGCCACCACCCCGCGCCGCGTCGACTCCGTCGAGGTGCGTCGTGGGTCGATGATCGCCGGCACGCCGGTGATGACGGTGTCGGGCGCCACGCTCCAGATCGAGGCGAGCGCCGACGTCAACGACGCCGAGCTGATCGCCGAGGGCTCCGAGGTGGTCATCACGCTGCCCGACGGCGTGGAGGTCACCGGCACCGTCGCCTCCGTCGGCCTGGCCGAGGCCGAGGAGGGCGAGGGCGGTGAGGGCGGCAGCCCGGCCGACCCGAACCGCCGCCGCATCGTCGTCATCCCCGGTGAGCTGACCGAGGAGCAGCGCTGGATGCTCCAGGGCTCCAACGTGCGGATCCGGATCCCGGTGGGCTCGACCGACGGCGCCGTGATGGCCGTCCCGCTGGCCGCGCTCTCGGCCGGGCCCGGCGGCGAGTCCCGTGTCGAGGTGCTCGACGACGGCGCGACCACGCCCCGCCTCGTCACCGTGGAGACGGGGCTGGCCGCGAAGGGCTACGTCGAGGTGACGCCGATCGAGGGGTCGCTGGAGATCGGCGACCAGGTGGTGGTCGGCGTCGCCGGCGCCACCGACCGCGGTGCGTCCTCGGGCTCCGAGGACGACGGCGAGTCGGAGGAGGAGCCGGACGACGAGGCGACGGAAGAGCCGGCGGAGGGATGAGCGCCCCCGTCATCGACCTGCGCGGTCTGTCGCGCACGTTCCCGGGCACCCCGCCCGTGGAGGCGCTCCGACGCGTCGACCTCGTGGTGGACCGCGGGGAGTACGTGTCGATCGTCGGCCCGTCGGGCTCCGGGAAGTCGACGCTCCTGCACATCCTGGGGCTGCTCGACCGGCCGACCGCCGGGGACTTCCTGCTCGACGGCGTCTCGACCGCGACGGTGAGCGAGCACGAGCGCGCCCGCCTGCGTGGCGGCAGGATCGGCTTCGTCTTCCAGGCCTTCCACCTGCTCCCGCACCGCACGGTGCTGGACAACGTGCTGCTCGCGACGCTCTACAGCGGGGTGCCGCGCGCCGAGCGGCGCGACCGGGCGCTGGCGGCCCTCGACCGGGTAGGGCTGTCGCACCGGCTGGAGTTCATGCCGACGGTGCTCTCCGGCGGCGAGCGGCAGCGCGTCGCGGTGGCACGCGCCGTCATCTCCCAGCCGCACGTCCTGCTGGCCGACGAGCCGACGGGCAACCTGGACTCCGTCACCTCCGAGGGCGTGCTGGACCTCTTCGCCGACCTGCACGCCGACGGCCTGACGCTGGTCGTCATCACCCACGACGCCGCCGTCTCGGCCCGGGCGCAGCGCCAGGTGCGCATCGCCGACGGGACCCTCACGGAGGTGGCGTGATGGTGCGCGTGCGCGTTCCGGGGCGGCCGCGGCTCTCCATGCCGGGGCTGCGGCGTCGGGGGCGGGCCGCCGCCGGGTCGCCCACCGCCGGGG
>JAEWQZ010000287.1 GCA_023460255.1 Actinomycetes bacterium | reverse complement strand
GGACACGGGTCCACCCCGGGCCACCGCTGCCGCCGTGACGGCGGTGACGACGTCGGTGCACCGGGCGGGGCGATGTCCCCTCACGGCCCACAGTGTGGGCCGCCGGACGCTCCCGCGGGGCCGGCGGCGCCGACCGTCGCCGAACCGCAACGAAGGCGTGTCCCGGCCGCGACCTGCGCCACGGCGCGCCCCTAGCGCTCGAACCGCGCCTGGACCGCCTCGCCGTGCGCGGGCAGGTCCTCGTCGTCGGCGAGCGTGACGATGCGCTCCGCCAGGACGGCGAGGGCCTGGCGGTCGTACTCGACGACCTGCACCGGTCGCACGAAGGCGTGCACCCCGAGCCCGCTCGAGAAGTGCGCGCAGCCCCCGGTGGGCAGCACGTGGTTGGACCCGGCCATGTAGTCCCCCAGGGAGACCGGGGAGTACGGGCCCACGAAGATCGCGCCGGCGCTCGTCACCCGCTCGGCCACGGCCGCCGCGTCGGCGGTCTGGATCTCGAGGTGCTCGGCGCCGTACGCGTTGACCACGTCCAGCCCGTGCTCGAGGTCGTCCACGACGACGATCGCCGACTGCGGGCCGCCGAGCGCCGTCGTGACCCGCCCGGCGTGCCGTGTCGCGGCGACCATGACGCCCAGCTCGCGCTCCACCGCCTCGACGAGCTCGAGCGAGTCCGTGACCAGCACCGACGCCGAGGTCGGGCCGTGCTCCGCCTGCGAGACGAGGTCGGCCGCCACGTGCCGTGGGTCGGCCGTGGCGTCGGCGAGGACCGCGATCTCGGTCGGTCCGGCCTCGGAGTCGATGCCCACCACGCCGCGCACGAGCCGCTTGGCCGCCGTCACGTACTGGTTCCCCGGCCCCGTCACCACGTCGACCGGCTCGCAGAGGACCTCGCCGTCCGCAGCCGTCTCGCCCGCGGCCCCGTACGCGAGCATGGCGATCGCCTGGGCACCCCCCACGGCGTACACCTCCTCGACGCCGAGCAGCGCGCAGGCGGCAAGGATCGTCGGGTGCGGGCGCCCGTCGTTGGCAGCCTGCGGAGGGCTCGTCACGACGAGGCTCCCGACGCCGGCCTCCTGCGCGGGGACCACGTTCATCACCACCGAGGAGGGGTAGACCGCGATCCCGCCCGGCACGTACAAGCCCACCCGCCGCACGGGCAGCCAGCGCTGGCGCACCTGCGCCCCGGGTCCCAGGTCGACGGCGAAGTCCGACGGGACCTGGGCGGCGTGCACGAGGCGCGCCCGGCGGATCGACTCCTCGATCGCTGCGCGCACCCCCGCGTCGAGCCCGGCGAGCGCGTCGGCGATCGCCTGCGCGGGCACCCGCAGGTGCTCCGGCCGCACGCCGTCGAAGCGCTCGGAGAGGTCTCGGAGCGCCGCGGCGCCGCGATGGCGGACGTCGGTCACGATCGGCGCGACCTGCTCGGCGACGGTGGCGACGTCGACCTCGGGACGGGGCAGCGCTGCGGCGAGCTCGCGCGCCGACAGGCGGCGGCCGCGCAGGTCGATTCGGGTGATCACGTGCGTGAGTCTAGGTGCGTCGTCGGGCCGCCGATCGGGCCTCTCGGCTCGCGGGCAGGCACGGTCCGGACCGGCTCAGCGCGTCATGTACACCGAGCCGAGCACGTGGTCGACGAGCAGCCGCAGGACGACGCGGAGCGGCTCCGGCTCGAGCGGGGGGTATCGAACGGCGTGGCGGCGCTCGGCGTCGGCGATGTCGGCGGGCTCCCGCGAGACGGTGAGCTCGCCCTCCAGCGTCAGCCACCGGCCGCCCGAGACCTGGCACAGGGCTCCCCGCGCCGGACGTCCCGCCGCGCGCGCGGCCTCGACGTTGCGCACCTTCGCCGAGCCGTCGTCGGTGGTGACCAGAGCAACCCCCGCGTCGGCGTCCCACGTGAACGCCACGGGCACCACGTGCGGGGTGCCGTCGGGACGCAGCGTGGTCAGGGTGGCGACGTGCCGCTCCAGCACGAACACCCGCTGCTCGGGGGTCAGGTGGATCACGGTGCGAGGCAGCCCGGGCCGAGCAGCGCCTTGAGGTCCCCGAACAGCGCCGACGACCGCTCGATCCGCAACGTGTCCTCCAGTCGCATGACCGTCGCCCGCCCCGGTTGGACGAGCCGCAGGTTGACCTGCGTCACGCCCGGGTGGGCGGAGAGGATCTCGCGCAGCCGCTCGACGACCGGCGGTGTGCAGCGGCTGACGGGCATGGTGATGGTGACCGCCCGCGCGTCGGCGGCCGAGACGTCCGGGAGCGAGACCTCGACGGCCTGGAGCTGGATCGTGTCGTCGCGCCGCCGCACCCGCCCACGGATCGTCACGACCGCGTCCTCGGCGAGCACTGTCGCGTAGGACAGGTACGTCTCGCCGAAGAACAGCACCTCGACGGCACCGTCGATGTCCTCCAGGGTCACGGCGGCCCAGGGGTTGCCGTTCTTGGACATCTTGCGCTGCAGGGACGAGATCAGACCGCAGACGGTGACCATCGAGCCCTCCGCCCGCGCCTCGTCGGCGACCAGGGTCGCGATCGAGCAGTCCGCCGCGGTGGCCAGCACGTGCTCGAGGCCGGACAGCGGGTGGTCCGAGACGTACAGGCCGAGCATCTCCCGCTCGAACGCGAGCCGCTGCTTCTTGTCCCAGTCCGGCACGTCCGGCACCTCGACGGTGACCGACACGGAGTCGTCGTCGCCCACGTCGGCGAAGAGGTCGAACTGGCCCTCCGCCTCCTTGCGCTTGACCCCGACGACGGCGTCCACGGCCTGCTCGTGCACGAGGAGCAGCGCCCGGCGGCTGGGGTGCAGGGAGTCGAAGGCGCCGGCCTTGATCAGCGACTCGATCGTGCGCTTGTTGCAGACGACGGCGGGGACCTTGTCGAGGAAGTCCGTGAACGACGTGAAGGCCCCCTTCGAGGTGCGGGCCTCCACGATCGCGTCGACCACGTTCGCGCCGACGTTGCGCACGGCGGTCAGGCCGAACCGGATGTCCACGCCCACGGCGCGGAAGTCGGCCGTCGAGGAGTTGACGTCGGGCGGCAGGACGGTGATGCCCATGTGGCGGCACTCGCCGAGGTACAGCGCCGACTTGTCCTTGTCGTCGCGCACGCTGGTCAGGAGCGCGGCCATGTACTCGGTCGGGTAGTTCGCCTTGAGGAAGGCCGTCCAGTAGGAGACGAGGCCGTAGGCGGCCGAGTGCGCCTTGTTGAACGCGTAGTCCGAGAACGGCAGGAGGATGTCCCACAGCGTCGTGACGGCGCTCATCGAGTAGCCCCGCTCGAGCATCCCCGCGGAGAAGCCCTCGAACTGCTTGTCCAGCTCGGCCTTCTTCTTCTTGCCCATCGCGCGGCGGAGGATGTCCGCCTGGCCGAGGCTGTAGCCCGCGACCTTCTGCGCGATGGCCATGACCTGCTCCTGGTACACGATCAGGCCGTACGTCGTGCCGAGGATCTCCGCGAGCGGCTCGGCCAGCTCGCGGTGGATCGGCACCACCTGCTGCTGGCCGGTCTTGCGCAGCGCGTAGTTGGTGTGCGAGTTCGCACCCATCGGGCCCGGTCGGTAGAGCGCGCCGACGGCCGAGATGTCCTCGAAGTTGTCCGGCCGCATCAGCCGCAGCAGGGTGCGCATGCCGCCGCCGTCCAGCTGGAAGACGCCGAGGGTGTCCCCGCGGCCGAGCAGCTCGTACGTCGCCGGGTCGTCGAGCGAGAGCGTCTCGAGCTCGATCGGCTCCTTGCCGTTGGCGACGATGTTCGCCAGCGCGTCGTCGAGGATCGTGAGGTTGCGCAGCCCCAGGAAGTCCATCTTGATCAGGCCGAGGCCCTCGCAGGTCGGGTAGTCGAACTGCGTGATGATCGCGCCGTCCTGGGGGCGGCGCATGATCGGGATGATGTCGACCAGCGGCTCGCTCGACATGATGACGCCGGCGGCGTGCACGCCCCACTGCCGCTTCAGGCCCTCGATGTCCTTGGCGAGCGCGACGACCTGCTGAGCCTCGGGATCCGTCGCGTGCAGCTGGCGGAACTCCTCCGCCTCGGGATACCGGGGGTGCGCCGAGTCGAAGATCCCGCTCAGGGGGATGTCCTTGCCCATCACGGCCGGGGGCATCGCCTTGGTCAGCTTCTCCCCGACGGCGAAGGGGTGCCCGAGCAGCCGCGCGGAGTCCTTGAGCGCCTGCTTCGCCTTGATGGTGCCGTAGGTGACGATCTGCGCGACGCGGTCCTCGCCGTACTTGTCCGTGACGTACCTGATCACCTCGCCGCGCCGGCGCTCGTCGAAGTCGACGTCGAAGTCGGGCATCGAGACGCGGTCGGGGTTGAGGAACCGCTCGAAGATCAGGCCGTGCTGGAGCGGGTCGAGGTCGGTGATCCGCATCGCGTACGCCGCCATCGAGCCGGCGCCCGAGCCACGGCCGGGGCCCACGCGGATCCCGTTGTCCTTGGCCCAGTTGATGAAGTCCGCCACGACCAGGAAGTAGCCGGGGAAGCCCATCTGGGTGATGACGCTGGTCTCGTACTCGGCCTGCTGTCGCACGCGGTCCGGGACGCCGTCGGGGTAGCGCACGTGCAGGCCGCGCTCGACCTCCTTGACGAACCAGCTCGTCTCGTCCTCGCCGGGTGGCGTGGGGTAGCGCGGCATGAAGTTGGCGCCGTCGGCCGCCGTCGTGAACGACACGTCGCACTGCTCCGCCAGGAGCACCGTGTTGTCGCACGCCTCCGGCAGCTCGGCGAAGAGGCGCCGCATGTCCTCCGTGGAGCGCACGTGGTAGCCGTCGCCGTCGAAGGCGAACCGGTCGGGGTCGGCGAGCGTGGAGCCGGAGTTGATGCACAGCAGAGCGTCGTGCGCGTCGTGGTGCTCGGGGCGCACGTAGTGCGAGTCGTTCGTGGCCAGCATCGGGGCGCCGAGGTCCTGCGCGAGCCGGACGAGGTCCTTGAAGACGCGGGTCTCGATCTCCGCACCGTGGTCCATGAGCTCGACGTAGACGTGCTCCTTGCCGAACACGTCCTGGAGCTCGCCCAGCGCCCGCGCCGCCTGGTCGTGCTGGCCGAGCCGCAGCCGGGTCTGCACCTCACCGGACGGGCACGCCGTACCCGCCGACAGGCCCTTCGAGTACCGCTGGAGCAGCTCGAGGTCCATCCTCGGCCACTTGCCCATCTGGCCGTCCAGCGACGCCATCGAGCAGAGCCGGAAGAGGTTGTGCAGACCCTCGTCGTCACGCGCCCACAACGTCAGGTGCGTGTACGCGCCGCCGGCCGACACGTCGTCCGCGCGCTGGTGCTGCTCGCCCCAGCGCACCCGGGTCCGGTCGAACCGGCTGGTGCCGGGGGTGACGTAGGCCTCCAGCCCGATGATCGGCTTGATCCCCGCGGCCCGCGCCTTGCTCCAGAACTCGAACGCCCCGAACAGGTACCCGTGGTCGGTCATCGCGACGGCCCGCTGGCCGTGAGCCTTCACCTCGGCGATGAGCTCGTCGATCTTGGCCGCGCCGTCGAGCATCGAGTACTCGGTGTGCACGTGCAGGTGGGCGAAGTCTCCTGCGGCGGCCATGGCGGCGATTCTAGGCGGGCCGGGTGACAGCCCGGGTCAGGCCCCGCGCAACGTGTCCCAGGCCGCGGCGAGATCCGCCGGGTAGTCGCTCGTCACCTCGAGCCACTCGCCGGTGGCCGGGTGCGTGAAGCCCAGCCGGACCGCGTGCAGCCACTGCCGTGTCAGGCCGAGGCGCTCCGCGAGCACCGGGTCGGCGCCGTAGGTGACGTCCCCGACGCACGGGTGCCGCACCGCCGCCATGTGCACCCGGATCTGGTGCGTGCGCCCCGTCTCGAGGCGGACCTCGACGAGGGACGCGGCCGGCACCATCTCCACGACCCGGTAGTGCGTGACGCTCGGCTTGCCGTCCGCGACGACGGCGAACTTCCAGTCCTGCGTCGAGTGCCGCCCGATGGGGGCGTCGATGGTGCCCTCGGTCGGCTCCGGGTGGCCCTGCACGACTGCGTGGTACACCTTCGTGACCTCGCGGGCCTTGAACGCGCGCTTGAGCGTCGTGTACGCCCGCTCGCTCTTGGCGACGACCATCAGGCCCGACGTGCCGACGTCGAGGCGGTGGACGACGCCTTGACGCTCCGCTGCCCCCGAGGTCGCGACACGGAAGCCGGCCGCGGCGAGCGCGCCGACGACCGTCGGCCCGGTCCACCCCGGCGAGGGGTGCGCCACGACGCCGACGGGCTTGTCGACGACCACGACGTCGTCGTCGTCGTGCACGACGCGCATGCCCGGCACGGGCTGCGGCGGCGCGGCCTGCGCCGGGGCGTCGACGGTGGCGAGGTCGACCTCGAGCCAGGCACCCGCCGTCAGCCGGTCGGACTTGCCGACCGGGCGGCCGTCGAGGACCACCGCGCCCGCGGCCGCGAGCTCGGCGGCCCGGGTCCGCGAGATCCCCAGGAGGCGGGCCAGGCCGGCATCGACCCGGTCCCCGGCGAGCCCGTCGGGCACCGGCAGGGCACGCGCCTGGCTCACGCCGTCACCTCTGCCCGGCCGCCTCGGGTGCGCCCTCGTCGTCCGGGGACCCGGTGTGGCCCGGTGACCCTGCGTCGTCCGGGGACCCGGTGTGGTCCGGTGACCCTGCGTCGTCCGGCGCGCCCTCGTCCGCACCGTCGACGTGGCGGGTGCCGTCGAGCGCGATCCCGCGGAAGCCGAGGACCATCATCAGGCCCGCGGCGACGACGATCGCGATGTCCGCCACGTTGCCGACGAACCAGTCGCCGTAGGCGATGAAGTCCACGACCTTGCCGACGCCGACGCCCGGCTCGCGGACCAGGCGGTCGATGAGGTTGCCCACCGCGCCCCCGAGCAGCAGCCCGAGCGCCGCCGTCCACCCCCGCGAGCCCAGTCGGCTCGCCACGCGCAGGACGACGACGGTCACGGCCACGGCGGCGATCGTGAACACCCAGGTGGTGCCGCTGGCGATGCTCAGCGCGGCGCCGGAGTTGTGCACCAGCGTCAGGCCCAGCAGGTCACCGAGGAGCGGCGTGCGCTCACCCGTCGTGAAGGTCGCGAGCGCCCATGCCTTGGTCGCCTGGTCCACCGCCACGACGGCGACGGCGATGAGGACGAAGGGCCAGACGAGCGGCGAACGCCGGGACACGCTCAGCGACGCTCCTGGCGGGCCTTGCAGCTCACGCAGAGGGTGGCCCGGGGGAACGCCTGAAGCCGGGCCTTGCCGATCGGCTCCCCGCACGCCTCACAGGTGCCGAAGCCGGGGGCGCCGACCCGCTCGAGCGCGTGCCGGTTCTGCTCCAGCAGGTCGCGCGTGTTGTTGACCAGGGTCAGCTCCTGCTCGCGCTCCAGCGCGCTCGATCCGGAGTCGGCCTGGTCGTCACCGGCGCCGTCACCGGAGTTGCGCAGCAGCGCGGACAGCTCGGCGTCGGCCTCCGCGAGCTCGATCTCCAGCCGGAGGATCTCGGCGCGGAGCTCGTCGGCGATCGCCGTGACCTCCTTCACCGTCCAGGCCTTCTCGCCAGCGCGCACCGGGAAGGTCTTCACGGCCTTGGCGAGATCGGGCATCTCGTGGGCCGGCGCCTGCTCGAGGCTCGAGCGGACGGCGTCATCGGTGGTCATGGCGCTCCTGTGTGTGAAGGGTCACGCGAGAGTAGACCCCCGCGGGCGAACGCACAACGCGCCACCCCGGGGGGCCCAGGGTGGCGTGTCGTGCGTGTGGTCGGTGTCTCAGCCGTTGAAGGCGAGGCCCTCCCCGCCCGGACGGGGCTGCGAGGTGGCGGAGCGCGACTCGAGGTCGCCGAGCAGGTTCTCCAGGTAGCTCTTCAGGCGCGTGCGGTAGTCACGCTCGAAGACCCGCAGCTCGTCGATCTTCCGCTCGAGGAGGCTGCGCTCCTGCTCGAGGGCCGACAGGGTGCGGGCCGACGTGTCCTCGGCCTCCTGCACGATCCGCTCCGCCTGGCTGCGCGCCTCGGTGACGATCCGGTCGCCCTCCTCCTGGCCGGCTCGCACGTAGTCGTCGTGGAGCTTCTGGGCCAGCTGGAGCATGCCGGTCGCGGACTCCGGCTCGCTGACGCGCACCGGCGCGGCGGCGGCGGACACCCGGTCGGCGACGGCGGGCGCGGTGTACGCCGGCTCCGGCTCGGGAGCGGGCTCCGGCTCGGGAGCGGGCTCCGGCTCGGGTGCGGGCGCCGGCTCGGGGGCCGCGACGGGTGCGGGGGCGGGCGGCTCGTAGGCGGGAGCGGCCTCGCCTGCCCTGCTCAGCTCCGCGATCCGCCGCTCGGCGGCTGCGAGCTTGCCCTTGAGGTCCTCGTTCTCCGCGGTCATGACGCGGAGCGTGTTGACGACCTCGTCCAAGAAGTCGTCGACCTCGTCCTGGTCGTAGCCCTCGCGGAACTTGGTCGCCTGGAACTTCTTGTTGAGGACGTCGTCCGCCGTCAGCAGCGCCATCGTGTCACCTCGGTCGGTAGTGCGGGTCGGGCCAGTCGTTCGCGCAGCAGTCGCTCACCGCCACGGGACACGCTAGCGGACATCCGGGCAGGGG
>JAEWQZ010000286.1 GCA_023460255.1 Actinomycetes bacterium | reverse complement strand
GGCCCACGCCGCCATCCGCTGCCACGCGGCGACCGTCTCGACCAGGTCGTGGTCGCCGGCCGCGTCGACGTCGGCGAGCTCGAGGAGCCACGCGAGGTCCGCGCCGGGGGCGCGCTCCGCGAGCTCGGCCGCGCCGACCGTCGGTTCCGGCTCCAGGCACGCCGGCTCGAGGACGTCCCCGGGCCACACGGCCTCGGGAACCTCGTCGAGCATCGATTGGAACATGTGTTCGATGGTAGTCGCCTGCTCCCGTCCGATCAAGGGCTGTGGACATCGAATCCGCCTCTGACCTGGAGTGATGGCCGAACGTGCACGACCCGCGAGGGGTGCGCGGAGCAGTCACCGACGCCAGTGCGCACCGCCCGGGTCCGGCCCGGTCGTCCGTCCGCGCCCGGCCGTGCGCACCGCCCGGGTCCGGCCCGGTCGTCCGCCCGGGTCCGGCCCGGGTCGGGCACACCCTGCCGGGCCGGGCACCCCCCTGTCGGGCCAGGCACCCCCCCTGTCGGGCCGGGTCGGCCGCGCCCACTACCCTCGACCCGTGACCGACACCCCCTCGCCCGTCGTCCGCGTGGACGGCCGCCGCCCCGACGAGCTGCGGCCCGTCACCATCACCCGCAACTGGCTCGCCTCCGCGGAGGGGAGCGTGCTCGTCGAGTTCGGCGGCACGCGCGTCCTGTGTGCCGCGAGCTTCACGGAGGGCGTCCCGCGCTGGAAGAAGGGCTCCGGCCAGGGCTGGGTGACGGCCGAGTACGCGATGCTCCCGCGCGCCACCAGCACCCGCAGCGAGCGCGAGTCCGTCAAGGGCCGCATCGGTGGGCGCACGCACGAGATCTCGCGCCTCATCGGCCGCTCGCTGCGGGCCGTGACCGACGTCGCGGCCCTCGGCGAGAACACGATCGTGCTCGACTGCGACGTGCTCCAGGCCGACGGCGGCACCCGCACCGCCGCGATCACCGGTGCGTGGGTGGCCCTCGCCGACGCCGTGGCCTGGGCGACCGCGCGCGGCATCGTCCCGCAGGGCCGCACGGTCCTCACGGACTCCGTGGCCGCGGTCAGCGTCGGGATCATCGACGGCGTCCCCATGCTCGACCTGCCCTACGTCGAGGACGTGCGCGCCGAGACGGACATGAACGTCGTCGTCACCGGCGGCGGCCACTTCGTCGAGGTCCAGGGGACGGCCGAGCAGGCGCCGTTCGACCGGGCCGAGCTCGACACGCTCCTCGACCTCGCGCTCGCCGGGACCGCCCGCCTGGCAGAGGCGCAGCGGGCGGCGCTGGGGTGACCCGCCTCGTCCTCGCCACGCACAACCGGCACAAGCTCGGCGAGCTGCGCGCCATCCTGCTCCCGGTGGTGCCCGGCCTGGCGCCCGACGACGTGTCCTCCTCCGCCGAGCTCGCCGCGCCCGACGTCGCAGAGACGGGCGTGACGTTCGCCGAGAACGCGCTGCTGAAGGCGCGGGCGCTCGCCGCGCACACGGGCCTGCCCGCCGTGGCGGACGACTCCGGGTTGTGCGTGGACGTGCTCGGTGGGGCACCGGGGGTGTTCTCGGCGCGCTGGGCCGGTCGGCACGGCGACGACGCCGCGAACCTCGACCTGCTCCTCGCCCAGCTCGCCGACGTGCCCGCCGCCCACCGCCGTGCGCGGTTCGTCTGCGCGGCTGTGCTGGTCACCCCGGACGGCCGCGAGACTGTCGCGCAGGGGGAGATGCCGGGCCGGCTGACGACGGCGCCGCGCGGCACCGGCGGGTTCGGGTACGACCCGGTCCTCGAGCCCGACGCGCAGCCGGCCCGCGCCGCGGGCCGCGTGCTGACGAGCGCGGAGCTCACGCCGGAGGAGAAGAACGCGATCTCGCACCGGGGGGCCGCGTTCCGGGCGCTCGCCCCGGCGATCGCCGTCGTGCTGCGCTGAGCCGGCGCGCCTAGGCCATGCGGCCGACGTGCGCCATCGCCTGCCGCAGCAGGTAGGCGTGCCCGTCGGTCATCTCCTGCTGCACGGGCTCGGCGCAGGCCTCCTCGGGCGTCAGCCAGGTGAGCTCGAGGGCGTCCTGCTGCGGCTGGCAGTCCCCGGCGACGGGCACGACGAACGCGAGGGCGACGGCGTGCTGGCGGGGGTCGTGGTACGGGGTGACGCCGGGGGTGGGGAAGTACTCGGCGACGGTGAACGGCTGCGGTGACGCCGGGATCTGGGGCAGGGCGACCGGGCCGAGGTCCTTCTCCAGGTGGCGCAGCAGGGCGTCGCGGACCCGCTCGTGGTACATGACGCGGCCGGAGACCAGGGCCCGGGTCATCTCCCCGGCGCCGTTGACGCGCAGCAGGAGCCCGACGGCGACGACGTCACCGGACTCGTCGACGCGCACGGGCACGGCGTCGACGTAGAGGATCGGCAGCCGGGACCGCACCGCGGCGAGCTCCGGGTCCGTCAGCCAGCCCTCGGGCAGCGGCTCGAACTCGGCCGTGTCGGTCATGGGCGGAAGCCTATTGCCCCGGCCCGGTGAGCGGGCACCGACGTGCGGTCCGCCCCGGTCGGGGAATACCCCGCCCCGGTGAGCGTTCACCCTGGTGGCGCAATCCGGACGGAAGGACACCCATGGCGACCGTGGAGCTCACGCAGGACACGTTCGAGCAGGCAGTCACGAGCAACGACATCGTGCTCGTGGACTGGTGGGCGCAGTGGTGCGGGCCCTGCCGCCAGTTCGCCCCGGTCTTCGAGGCGTCCTCGGAGCTGCACCCCGACGTCGTCCACGCGAAGGTCGACACCGACGCCGAGACCACGCTCTCCGCGGCGGCCGGGATCCGCTCCATCCCGACGCTCATGGCGTTCCGCGACGGGATCCTCGTGTTCAACCAGGCCGGCGCCCTGCCGCCGTCGTCGCTCGAGCAGGTCGTCGAGGCCGTGCGGTCGCTCGACATGGAGAAGGTGCGCGAGCAGCTCGCGGCCCAGACCGCGGCCCGCGCCTGACCGGCCGCGCTGGACAGACTGCGCCGGACCGTCACGCCCGGCCTTGCCCGACCTTGCCCACCTTGCCCGTGGCGTCGCGTTGCCGTTGACTCCTCCCATGGACGACCCCCGAAGTCCCCTGCCCGTCCCTCGACGCCGTGTCGGTCCGGTGGCTGACACCACCACCGTCGGGAGGCGGTGATGGACGGGTCGACCTGGACGAGCATCCTGCTCGTCCTCCTCTTCGTGGTCGTCGGTGGAGTGTTCGCCGGGACCGAGATCGCGCTGCTCTCGCTGCGCGAGAGCCAGCTCACCCAGCTCGAGCGCCGTGGTCGGCGGGGGGCACGCGTGGCCGCCGTCGCCCGCGACCCCAACCGGTTCCTCGCCGCCGTGCAGATCGGCGTCACGGTGGCCGGGTTCTTCTCCGCGGCCTACGGGGCGTCGACGCTCGCCGACGACGTCACCCCGGCCCTCGTCGCCCTCGGGCTGCCCGACGGCCTGGCCGCCACCCTCTCCCTGGTCGTCCTGACGCTGCTCATCGCCTACCTGTCCCTGGTCCTCGGCGAGCTCGTGCCCAAGCGGCTGGCGATGCAGCGCTCCGCCGCCATGGCGCTCGCCGTCGGCCCTCCGCTGGACAGGTTCGCCACGGCGATGCGGCCGGTGATCTGGCTGCTGTCGCGATCCACGAACGCCGTCGTGCGCCTGCTGGGCGGCAACCCTGCCGCCACGGGCGAGGAGATCACGGAGGAGGAGCTGCGCGAGCTCGTCTCCGGCCACCAGGCCCTGACGCCTGACGAGCGCCGCATCCTCGCGGACGTGCTGGGTGCGGGTGACCGGATCGTCGGGGAGGTCATGCGGCCGCGCCCGGACGTGACGTTCCTGCCCGGGGCGCTCACGGTCGCCGAGGCACGTGCGGTCGTCACGGCGGGCCCGTACTCCCGGTACCCGGTCACGGGGGAGGGCTTCGACGACGTGCTGGGCTTCCTGCACGTGCGGGACCTCCTGGAGGCCGACCCCGAGGGGCCCGTGTCGGCGATCGTGCGGCCGATCATCGAGCTGCCCGCCACGAGCCGCCTGCTGCCGTCGCTGTCGCTGCTGCGTCGCGAGGGCACGCACATGGCCCTCGTCGTCGACGAGTACGGCGGGACCGACGGCATCGTCACGCTCGAGGACATGGTCGAGGAGCTCGTCGGCGAGATCCACGACGAGTACGACGACGTGGGTGTCGAGCGTCCGCCGGCTCTCGACGGGCGGACCGGCGTCGAGGGGCACCTGACCATCGAGGACGTGGCCGAGCGGACGGGCCTGGTGCTCCCCGACGGACCGTACGAGACGGTGGCGGGCTACCTGCTCCAGCGCCTCGGACGCCTGGCCCGCGAGGGGGACGCCGTGGAGGTCGAGGGCCGGACGCTGGTCGTCGCCGAGGTGTCCGGCCGGCGCATCACGCGGGTCGACGTCGTCTGACGCGGGTCGAGCGGCTGCGTGTGGCGGCCCTGCGTGCGCGAGGCGGGACTCGAACCCGCACGCCCGAGGGCACCAGGACCTAAACCTGGCGCGGCTGCCAGTTACGCCACTCGCGCTCGGGGCGAGCCTAGAGGGTCCGGCTCAGGCGTCGGTGTCGGGCAGCCCGAGGACCCGGCGCAGCCGACCCACGTGCCCGGTCGCCTTCACCCCGTACTGGGCGACGGCCACCGTGCCCTCCGGGTCCACGACGACCGTCGAGCGGATCACGCCCATGACGACC
>JAEWQZ010000285.1 GCA_023460255.1 Actinomycetes bacterium | reverse complement strand
GCGGACCCGCGGGCTACCACGCCGTCGGCGCCCGGCTCCTCGGCGGACCGGCCGCCCGGCGACCTCGCGGCCGGCGACCTGTGGCTGACCGGTCTGACGCTGGACGCGCAGCAGCTCGCGTCCCCGGACGGCGTGCTGCACGACGTCGTCGTGTCCGGGCAGGACGTCCGGACGGGTGCGTCGGGCCTGGTCGCGGGGACGCTGACCGTCGACGCCACGGTCCCGTTCGAGCTGGTGGCCGGGCAGGTCGGGCCCGACGTGGTGGTCGGGCCGGTACGCGGCAGCCCGGACCAGGCGGCCGTGCACCGCTCGTTCGAGGCGCTCGGCCGGGTGCTGGACGTCGAGGCGACCGGCACCGTCCGCGTCCGCGACGGGCTGCTGGTCATCGAGCCCCGCACGATCGACCTCGGCGGGCCTCCGGTCGTCGCCGACCTGCTCGGGGCGCTCGCGCGCGAGCTCGTCACGATCGAGCACCGGATCGAAGGCCTGCCCGACGGGCTGGTGCTGCTCGACGTCACCGTGCAGGACGACGGGTTCCGCGCCCGGCTCGGCGGGACGGACGTGCGCATCGAGCCCTGACGGGGCCCGCCGGCCGACGCTCAGGCCGACGCTCAGGCCGGCGCGGGTCCGGTCGTCGCCCGGACCGTCAGTGTCGTGGCGAGCTCGAGGTGGCGCGACGCCGGCCGGGTGCCGGCCGCCATGGCCAGGACCGTCTGCACGGCGATCCGGCCCATCCCGTCCAGGTGCTGGTGGACGGAGGTGAGCGGCGGCGTCGTCCAGGCGGCCTGGGGCGTGTCGTCGAAGCCGAGGATGCTCAGCTCCTCCGGCACGCGGACGCCGAGCTCGTGCGCCGTGGCGAGGGCGCCGACGGCGATCTCGTCGTCGGCGCCGATGATCGCCGTCGGTGGGGTGGCCAGGGCGAGCAGGTCGCGCGCGTGCCGCGCGCCGGCGGCCACCTCGAAGTGGTCGGACCGCACGAGGGCCTCGTCGAGCGCGATCCCCGCGGAGTCCAGCGCCGCGCGGTAGCCGTAGAAGCGGTCCCGGGCCGCGCCCGACGACTCGGGCCCGCCGATCCAGGCGATGCGCCGGTGGCCGAGCCCGATGAGGTGGGTCGTGGCGGCCCGCGCTCCCGACCAGTTGCTCGACCCGACGCTGACCATCCGGTGGTGGCGGGTGTCGATGGGGTCGACCATGACGAAGGGCAGGTCGGCCTGCGCCGCCGCGTCGAGCAGGGCGTCCGGCTCGGAGAGCGTGAGGCCGACGATGCCGATCACCCCGGCCGCGCGCTGGTCGGTCACCCACGCCCGGGCCGCGGCCCGCTGGGTGCGCACGGACAGGTCGGGGGCGAGCCGGGTCAGCAGGTCGAGGTGGGCGCCGGTGGCCGAGGCGAGCACGCCCTGGAGGACGTTGAGGATGTACGGCGAAGCCGGGATGTCGAAGACCACGGCGAGCGCGCCGCGGGCGGTGGCTCCCGGCCCGGGGAGGGTCGTGGGCCGGTAGCCGAGCTCGGCCACCGCGGCGAGGACGCGCTCACGGGTGGCCGCCGCCACGTCGTCTCGCCCGTTGAGGGCCTTGGACGCCGTCGCCTTGGAGACGCCCGCTGCGGTCGCCACGTCGCCCAGCGTCGCCCGGCGGGACACGCGTCCGGTCACGGTTGTGGTCTCTCGTCGTGCACCGAAACAGTTTCGCACAGTCGACCTGGCGGTGCACACACGAATCCGACCCTGTCACACTCTTCTTCATCGTCGACGGTGTCCGCTAGCCTGGCCGCACGATGCGGCGTTGCGAAACGGTTTCGACGATGCGATCGCGCCCGACCCAGCCAAGGAGCTCTCCGTGCCGAACGACGCCTCGCCGTCACCGCTGCTGATCGACGGCCGGGCCCCCCGGTCCGGCCGTGACGCCGAGCTGCACCACGTGTGGAACCGCTGCGTCGGCGCGGGCCGGGCGGCCGAGGCGCTGCGGGCCGACTGGCAGGCCCACTTCCGCGAGGCCGTGGACGTCCTCGGCGTCCGCTACGTCCGCTTCCACGGGCTCTTCCACGACGACATGTTCGTGTACCGCGCCACCGACGGCGGCGGCGGCTTCGCCCCGCCGTCCCCCCTGCCCGAGCCTGCGCACACCTTCGCCTACGTCGACAAGGTGTTCGACGCGATCCTGGACGCCGGCGCCCGGCCGTTCGTCGAGCTCGGCTTCATGCCCCGCGACCTCGCCACGCAGACCGAGACCCTCTTCTGGTGGAAGGCCCACTGCAGCCCGCCCACGGACATGGCGCGCTGGGCCGGCCTCGTGACCGCGACCGTCGAGCACTGGGTCGAGCGCTACGGCCTCGACGAGGTCCGGCAGTGGCCGATCGAGGTGTGGAACGAGCCCAACCTCGTCCCGCATTTCTGGACCGGCACGCGCACGCAGTACTTCGAGCTCTACGAGGCGACGGCGCGGGCCATCAAGGCGATCGACCCTGAGCTGAAGGTCGGCGGGCCGAGCACGAGCGTGTTCGTGCCCGACGACCGGTACGCGGGCGAGACGCATGACAAGACGGCCGAGGTCGCCACCGCCGAGGCGCCCGACCCCGACGCGCTCGACTGGCAGCCCGTCTGGGTCCACGAGTTCGTCGAGTGGTGCGCGGAGCGCGACCTGCCGATCGACTTCCTCACCGTCCACCTCTACCCGACGGACTACGCGTTCGACTCCGCCGGGTCGCCCCATGCGATCCACCGCCACGTCGACGCCACGCGCGACGACCTCGTCCGGATGCGGGAGATCATCGCCGCGAGCCCGTACCCCGACGCCGAGCTGCACATCACCGAGTGGTCGACCTCGCCGTCCAGCCGGGACGCGATCCACGACACCCTCTTCGCGGCGACCTACATCACCCGCGCCTACCTCAACGCCGCGGCGCTCGCCGACTCGGTCTCGTACTGGACCTTCACCGACGTCTTCGAAGAGGGCGGCGGCGGCTTCGGCCCGTTCCACGGCGGCTTCGGCCTGGTCAACGAGCAGGGCATCCACAAGCCGACGTTCCACGCGATGGCGATGCTCGCCCGCCTCGGGAACCAGCTCCTGCTCCGGACGCCCGACGGGGTCCTCACCCGCCACGACGACGGCCGGCTCGCCTGCCTCTTCGCGAACTACCCGGCCGGGATGGGCACGCGCGGCGTCGGCTCCGCCACCACCTACGCCGACACCCGTGCGCTCGCGCAGGTGGGTCCGGCGCGGCGCATCCGGCACACGGTCACCGGCCTGCCGCCGCGCGCCGAGCTCGCCGTCGAACGCCTCGACTGGGAGCACGGCAACGTCGCCGAGGCGTGGCACGCCATGGGCAGCCCCCTCAACCTCACCCGGCGGGCGGAGGCCGACCTCCGTGCCACGGCGGACGCCCTGGCCCGCTGGGTCCTGGTCGCGTCCGACGACGGCGTCCTCGAGATCGACCTCGAGCTCCCCCCGTGGGCTGTCGTGTCGATCGTCCAGCCCGTCCCGTAGCGTCGGGACATGCCTGTTCTCAACGACGGACACCACCTGCCCGACGTCGGCTTCGGCACCTACCCCCTGCGCGGGGACGCCGGGACCGAGGCCGTGCTCAGCGCCCTCGACGCCGGCTACCGGCTCATCGACACGGCGGTGAACTACGGCAACGAGGACGCCGTCGGGCGTGCGGTGGCGCGCACGGACGTGCCGCGTGACCGGATCGTCGTCACGACGAAGGTGCCCGGCCGCGACCACGGCTACGACGCGACGCTCGCCTCGTTCGACAGGTCCGCCGCGGCGCTGGGCCTCGACGTCGTCGACCTGTACCTCATCCACTGGCCGAACCCGAGCGTCGACAAGTACGTCGACACGTTCCGCGCGATGGTCCGACTGAAGGAGGAGGGGCGGATCCGTTCCGTCGGCGTCTCGAACTTCACGCCCGAGTACCTCGAGCGGGTCGCGGACGCCACGGGCATCCTGCCCGCGGTGAACCAGGTGGAGATGCACCCGTTCTTCCCGCAGACCGAGCTGCGCGAGTTCCACGCCGACCACGGCATCGTCACCGAGGCGTGGAGCCCGCTCGGCAAGGGCGCCCCGGTGCGGGAGGCGGCCCCCGTCGTCGCGGCCGCGCGGGCGCACGGCGTCACGCCGGCGCAGGTGGTGCTGCGCTGGCACCGGCACCTGGGCTCGGTGCCGATCCCGAAGTCGGGCGACCCGGCGCGGCAGCGGGAGAACCTCGACCTGGCCGGCTTCGCGCTGACCGACGACGAGGTCGCGGCGATCACCGCGCTCGGGCGTCCGGACGGGCGGCTGTTCGGCGGCGACCCCACCACCCACGAGGAGATGTAGCCGCTCCGGGCGGGCAGCCGGCCCGGGCGGACGTGCGCGGCCTGGGTCCCGGGGTCACGGGCCGAGCAGCGCCGCAGGGATGACGGCGATGCCGTCGGCCCGCCGGAACGCCGCGGGACCGGTCGTGATGACCGCCGCGTCGAGCAGGTCGTCGCCGACCTGCTCCCGCAGCCAGCGGAGGTGCCGGACGTCGTCGTCCCCCGGCACCGGGGCCAGCTTGACCTCGAGTGCCACCATCCGTCCGTCGTCCCTGGTCACGACGAGATCGACCTCGTGCTCCCCGCGATGCGTGCGGAGGTGGCTCACCCGTGCCCCCGCTGCGGCGGCGTAGGTCCGCACGCCGAGTGTCACGAGGCTCTCGAACAGTGCGCCGAACAGGGTTCCGTCGCGCGGCATGGCCGGGCCGTCCGGGTTGGGGGTGTCCAGGAGCGCACCGGCGCCGACGCCGAGCAGGCGAGCGGCGAGCGCCGGGTCGGCGAGATGGTGCTTGGGTGCCTGGCCGAGCGAGGCCATCGCGGAGCGTGACCCGGTCCAGGCCGGGACCGGGTCGAGCAGCCACAGCCGCTCGAGGGTCTCCCGGTAGGCGATCGTCGTCGTCTTGGCGGGCCTGTCGGCGTGTCCGGGAGTCGACGCGTCGATGATCGCGTTGTAGGACGCGGTCGACGACGTCGCGGCCGCGTAGGCCCTCAGCCACGAGCGCAGGGTGCCCGGCCTGCGCACGACCTGACCGAGCTCCGCGAAGTCGTGCTCGACGACGGCGTCGAGGTAGCCGTCCAGGGCGGCCGGGCGCAGGTCGCCGGGGAGCGCGCGCAGTCCGGGGAACCCGCCGGCGACGATCTCCTCCGCGTACTGCGCGAGGGTGGTCGAGGACTCGCCGTCGACGGCTGGCTGGTGACCGGAGAGCAGATCAGCGAGCGAGACGCCGCCGTCGGCGAGTCCGCGCTCGGCAAGGCTCATGGGGCGGAGCCGCACGCGAACGATGCGCCCGGCTCCGGTGTGCGTGGGGGCCGTGGTCGGTGTCGCCGATCCGGTGAGCAGGTAGGAGCCCGGCGCCGCGCCGGCGTCGACGGCCCGGCGGACCATGTCCCACGCGGGCGGGTGCAGCTGCCACTCGTCGATCAGGAGCGGCTTCGCCAGGCGTCCCAGGCGCTCGCGGTCGGCCTCGAGGAGGGCTCGCTCGGCGGCGTCGTCGAGGGCGAGGACGGTCGCCGCGCGCCGTGACGCCGTGGCGGTCTTGCCGACGGCACGGGGTCCCTCGAGGACGACGGCGGGTAGCCCCGCCAGAAGCCGGTCGAGCTGTCCGTCGACAACCCGGCGCGCATATCCCATGCGTCTACACTACCGTTGCGCGAGCATATGCACTACCGTTCTGTGCGCCGGAACGCTACCGCTGTGCCTTCGCGTCTGGGGTCCGGCGGAGCCCGGTGCGTCGTCAGCCGTCGGTGCCCGCCGGCAGGTCGAACACGACGAACGACTCCGCGGACGAGCTGATCAGCGTCGCGAGCGGCTGGTGCGCCGGGTGCGGCAGGTACGCGTTGCGGGCGGCAGCGTCCGCGAAGCGCACGTACAGCCCGTACTCGTAGCCCTGCTCCAGGCCCTCGACGCTGACGCTCGGGCCGTGTGCGACTTCGAGCACCCCCGGGATCTCCTCGCGGACCGCGCGCACGGCGTCGTCGAGCAGGGCAGGGAGGTCCCGGGCGGTCGGTCGCGCCCAGCGCGCGAGGACGACGTGGACGATCTGCGGGCCCATCGGGCACCTCCCTGGTGTGCGCGTGTGCGCGCCGCACCGGCGGTCGCGTCGACCCGAGTGTCCCGCACGGCGCAGGCTCCGCGCCGGGGACACCTCGCGGCGGCCGAGCGCGTCGTCGCGCGGTGCGCAGGTTCATGTCGCCCGAAGCCTTCGAACGCGGCCGTGCCCGCCGATAGGGAACGCAGGCGCACCACGCGCGCAGACGACGCACGACCCGGCCGCCCCCAGGGCCGGGTAGGACATGGAGGTCCGGGATGAAGGCACTCGTGGTGTTCGAATCGGCATCGATCCCCACCAAGATGATCGCCGCCATGGTCAGCAAGGGCATGGAGGACTTCGGTCAGATCGAACGGAGCGACGTCGCCAGCGCGCCCGAGTCGATCCCGAACGACCTCAACCTGCTCATCGTCGGCACGGCGGGCGGCGACGGGCAGAAGACCCTCATGAAGTGGCTCGACGCGGTGCGCGTGCCGCTCGGCTGCTCGGGTGCGGCCTTCGACACCCGGGTCAAGAAGCCGCTCCTGGGCGACACCGCGTCCCGTGCGATCGAGAAGCGGCTCAGCCAGATCGGGCTGAAGGTCGCCGCGCCGGCCGAGGGGTTCATGGTCGACGCGGGCACGGGTGCCCTCGCGCCGGGGGAGTCGGTGCGGGCGGTGCGCTGGGGCGCGACCGTCGGGGCGCCGTTCAAGAACCGCTAGGGCGCGGTCGCTCTGGGAGTGGTCGGGGCGCTCAGGGGAGCACGGCGCGGACCCAGGCCACGACGTCGTCGGCCACCGCCGGGTCCGTGACCAGGTCTGCGTGGCCCAGGCGCGGGTACTCGCGGAGCGTGGCGCCGTACCGCTCGGCGACGGGGCGGCTCCGCTCCTCCGCGTAGTCGCGGCCGGCGAGGACCAGGGTGGGACAGGGCAGGCCGGGGACACTGATGCCGCGCTTGCGCTCGCTCCTGGCGAGGAGGGACTCGCGCCGGCTCTGGTTGTCGGCGGCGACGGCCCCGTAGACCTCGGCGCCGTACGTGCCCTCCTCGAGCGGCACCGACGGGTCGTGCCCGCCGACCTCGGCCGGGACGCTCGGCTCGACGACCACCAGCGCGGCCGGCGCCCGCCGGGCCGCCGCCATCATGGCGACGAGCCCGCCCATGCTCCAGCCGACGACGACGACCGGGGGAGCGTCGCCCGGCTGGGGTGCGCGGCCCGGCTCGGTGCCCGGCTCGGTGCCCGGCTCGGTGCCCGGCCCGGTTCCCGGCTCGGTTCCCGGCTCGGCGTCCCACGTGGCGTGCTCGACGAGCCGGACGTAGTCGGCCATCGTCGTGGTGGCGAGGTCGCCGCCGGACTGGAGGTCCGGGGTGCGCACGTCGAAGCCGGCCCACCGGGGGCGCCACGCGTCGAACACCCAGGGGCCGCTGGCGGCGCCGTGCACGAGGACGGCGCGCGGTGGCTCGTGCATGTCGGCCTCCAGGTCGGGGTGCTGGTCTCGATTCTGCCGCCCGCGCGCGCAGCCACAGGCGTCTGTTCGAGTTCGAGCACCGGTGCGATCGGCGAACGACCGTTGCTCGTCCGACGCACACAGGTTCGAACGCGATCTCACAAGGAGAACGCGACGTGGGGCGGCCCGGGTTGCGCGGGTCGCGAGCTGCTCGGTCGGGTCGCCCGGCGGGACGCCCGCCGTGCCACCGCTCGTGCGGGGAACGGCCGTGCGCGGCTCGAGTTGGTCGTGCCCCACGACGAAGGGCCCGCCACCCACGTCACCGCAGGTCACGGGCCCTTCGTTCGGCGGAGGATGGGGGATTCGAACCCCCGAGGGTGTTACCCCAACACGCTTTCCAAGTGGCCTGGCGGGGTCTCGGGGGGGTGCGGGCGGATGTGTCTTGGCAGGTCAGCGGGGTGCGCGGACGGAGGCGGTAGGGCGCGGCAGGGTCGGTCCGGAGACAAACTGCTACCGGAACTGCTACCGCGCGTGTTGCGCAGGTCGCTCGCCCCTCAGGTGCGGTCTACCCGTCAGGAGCACTCGTCACACACGCCGCTGGTGGGCAAAGCGATGTGGTGGGTAGGACAGACGCCACTGTCGTCCTCGATCTGCGGCGTTGGGCTGGCATGCGGACGGAACGTCGAGAGGAGCAGGCCCGGCCAGTCGGGTTCGGGGCGGTCATCGGGCGCGAGGTCGGTCTTGAACTCGAGATAGCCGGCGTAAAGCCGCATGACGACGATCCCGGCCTCGTCCCTGCAGCCGACGTAGCCACCGCTCGGAGGGACGTAGAAGGTCCGTGGCTGCAGCCTCTCGAAGTGTTGCCGGATCGTCTCCCTGTCCGTGTACGACCAAGCTTCGTTCCAGGACTGTGCCTGGTCGCGGGTGAGCTCACGTCGCGCCATCTCGAGCCTGACTCAGCGGATGCGTTCGTCGGACAGGATCGCCCAGGTGTACGAGGCGCCTTGGCGGCCTTTGAGTGCTCCCGGGCCGTTCACAGGCATCATCTCTGCTGCCTTGCGGAAGTTGGTCTTGGAGAGGGAGCGGTTGACCTCGTTCCCGTCGCGCGTCACCCGCAGGTAGTCGCCAGGGGCTGCGTAGGTGAACGGCAGTGCGGTGATCGTGTGGAACGTCTCGCCCGCGTGCCGCTGGATCCGTTGCCAGACCTCCTCGAAGTCGCCCATGCCAGGAGTGTCCCGACGGGTCGGGTCGGGTGGCAAGTGGGGTTGGATGGCGACGGCGCTCAGGTCTTGAGGGAGCGCGATGCGACGCGGGATCCGCCGCGCCCCCCTGCGACCGATACGCTCGGCGACACGTGTTGTCAAGGAGGACCGTGAGCTACAACGACCGTGACGAGGCCCGCCGGGCGTACAACCGGACGGCGTTCTGGTTCTGCCTGGTCTGCGCGCTGCTCATCGGCGGAGGGCTGCTGTGGGCCAAGGCGAACGAGGAGCCAGCCTTCGACCCCTTCCCCGCCGTCAACCCGTGCGCCCCGGACCCGGAGTTCCCCAAGCCGGCGGCGTGCCCGTAAGCAGGTTGTGTGGCGCACCCCGTCCGTGCTCAGTTCGGCTGTGCCCAGAGCAGGCGTGACGTAGGCCACATCGCGCGGCAGCCACTCGGGTGCGACTGGCTGCCAGGCGAGCGGAGACGCCGTCAACTGCTTGCCACCGGGACTCCTACCGCTGTCGTCAGCGAGTGACGACGTCGATGACGTGATCGGCGATGTCGGGCACGGAGTACGGGACCGTGAGCTCGACTACGCGCTCCCGGCTGCCGCGGCTTGCCCAGGGGTAGTCGGCGATCCGCCGGAATGTCTCGGACCCGCGGGAGTTCCGAGCCCCAGGGTGCACCGCGCCGCTGTTGATCCCGGCAAGCTCGATCCGATCGCCATGGCGACCGAGGAGCCCGGCGGTGTCGACAGTGAGGATGTCATGAGGCCGGTCGCGGTACGGCGGTGCGTCGCGCAGGCGGTCAAGCCGATCGGTCGTCAGCCAGAAGAACACGCGCCCGTTGAGGGTCCGGTACCAGGCCGGCTCGCTCATGCCGACGAGCGTCCGGCGCAGGACCGTCTCGTTGATCGGCTTGTTGTCCCGGATGATCGCGGTGCCGTGAACGGGATGGCGGATCTCGACGGAGTCAGGCCGGCGCTTAGTCTCAAGCTCGGTGCGTGCCGGCCCGTCGACGTCGAACAGGTCCAAGAGAGCCGTGGTCGACAGGAGTCCATGCCTTTGGATCATGGGCCAGGACGCAGCCTCGGCCATGTGGAACAGGCGTGGCCACCGCTCCGCGATCGCCTCGGGTGTCATGAGTGGTCCCCCTTCTCGGCAACGGGTCCGAGATGCGAGCTACAGGTCGAGGGGTCGGGTCGCGACCCGCGAGCCACCGGGTGAGTTCGCCGCGCCGAAGTTGACTTTGAGCTTCGGCTTGCGCGGCGCCCCGTCCGGCTGTCGACCCTGAGCCATCTTGGAGAACTCGCCGCGGGCGCGTGCGGTGTCGAGCGCGGCCGTGCTGGGCAGGTGGTACGCATCGAGCCGCCTGGGGACGAAGCCGGACTTGAGGGCACGGGACCTGTCATGAGCCAGCCCCGCTCCTCGCTGCTCGCGGTGCCAGACGTCGAAGTCCGCGCTGGTCGAGAAATCGGGATCGCCGGTCAGGACGATGAAGCCGAGGCCGCCGGGCTCGGCGAGGCCGGCTTCAATCGCGTCCAGATCGTTCAGGATCGCGGCGTTCTCGCCGGCCGTGCTGTGGGCCTTCAGATCCCATGTGGACCGCAGCGCGTAGTCGAATGACGTGTTGAGCACGCGCCTGGGTCCGCCGCCGAAGGCGTTGACGAGTGCGGCGATCCCGACGTACTCGAAGTACCAGCCGATCCACTCTGTCTGGCGCCAGTGGCGGAACTCCGCGTCGCGCATCGCCTCAACGCAACGACGCCCGTCCCAGGTGGCGTCGATCGCGTCGGCTAGGACTGCGAGCAGGGCTCCGGCTTCCTCAAGTGGCGTGGCGAAGGCCTCAGCGGGCCCCTGTCCCAGCAGGCCGAGCTGTCGCTCGCCTCCTGCAAGAAGCGCGTTGAGCCCCTCGAGCGTGATGGTGTGGCCGGCGGACCAGGTCCGCGGCCCCCAGGCGACCCCCAGTTGCGCGGCGATCCCAGCGCCGAGCTCGGGCTTGTTCAACGTGGTGTCGACGTCGAGCTTGAGCCCGGTGGCGAGGTTGACCAGGACTGACTTGCGTTCCTTGCTCCCGGGTCCGAGGTCTTGGGGTCCGCTGCGCGTGAGGGCGGAGATGCGGTTGACGGCTTCGAGCTTGCTTCGGGCGGGGCGGAAGCCGCCGATGCCGAGCTCCTCGGCGAGCGCCTCCTCGAGTGCCGAACGGACCGCCCTCTGGTGCAGTTCGAGGGTGGCGGCCTCAAGCAACGTGTTCAGACCGTGAAGGGTGATCGTCGACCCGCGCGACCAGGCTGCGGCGGGCCAGTCGGCGCCAAGCGCACGGGCGACCTGTGAACCGAGGATGGGCTTGGCTGCCCCGGTGTCTACAGGGAGGTTCAGCTGGCGCGCCAACGCGAGGAGCACCGACTTCTTCTCGGTGCTTCCTGGGCCGAGGGGCTCGGGTGTGGCGCCGGCGAGGGCGTAGAGCCGTGCGACTGCCTCTGCCTTGGAGGCGGCGGGGAGGAACGCGTCAGTTGTGCCCATCAGCGGCGAGGCTATCGCTCGCTGAGCAGCTCCTTCAGGCGGTCATCGGGTGAGCTCGGCGCGTCGAGGACCGCTGAGATGATCTTCCGGCCCCCGGGGGTGGTCTTGAGGATGGCCTCGTCGCGGGCGATGTGGGCCTTCAGGACGTTCCACACCGCTCCGACGTTCACGCCGTTGCCCAGCTGGCGGTAGGTCGCGGAGTCGGGCTGGGTGCCGAACCTGAAGCCGTCCGGGAAGCCCTGAAGTCGTGCGGCCTCGCGCGGGCTGAGTCGGCGGCCGCGGGGCCCGATGATCGACGTCTGGGTGATCGCGACCAGCGCGGGAAGGTAGGTGGGGCGCTTGGCGCGGATCCCGGAGGGTCTGAAGTGCATGACGCAATCCCACAGGCGTGGAGTGTCCTGGGCTTGCCACTCGAGCTTGCGCCGCGAGGGCGGGAACGCGTCGGTGAAGACACCCCACTGCGTGGCCCATCGGTCGATGACGTGCCGGTGGGCGTCGTAGAACGCGTTGTTCTTCACCAGGAAGTCGCGCTTCCAGGAAGGGGTCTCGCGGGACTCGATCAGCGCCGCGAGCTCGGCTGCCTTGGCGGCGGTGGTTGGCCAGGCGTCAGCCCACAGGGGGAACCCGGGTAGTCGACGGCCTTCGCGGGCTTCCCACATGAGCTGGACGAAGTCGTCCCAGGCATCGATCCACAGCCTCTCGGCGGTGGACAGGTCGGATCCCGAGACGTGGTGGTCGGCGTCAAGGAAGTCGTCCAGTGACCACTCGGTCGAGGGATCGAACCCGTCGACACGCGTTCGCGGGGTAACAACGGGTTCGGCTGGGAAGTCGCCTCCGACGCCATCGGGGTCATGTGTAGCCGTGATGAAGACGCGTTCGCGCACCTGCGGGCGTCCACCGTGCGACGGCGGCAGCTGGTGTGGGGAGAACACGGCGGGGGTCTCAGAGACGCGGTACCCCTCGGTGCGGAGGGTCTCGATGATGACCTGCCACTCGTGCATGTGGCGAGGGCCGGCGAGGTTCCGCACGTTCTCGAGCAGGAGCACCGTCGGGTGGTGGGCCTGCACGATGTTGAGGATGTGCCAGTAGAGGGTGCCGCGCGTCTCGTCCATGCCGCGCTGGGCGCCGGACTTGGAGAACGGCTGGCAGGGGAACCCCGCAGCGAGCACGTCGTGCGCCGGGACCTTCATGACCTCGTCGGTCGCGTCGTGAGTGATGTCGCCGAGTGGGCTGTGACCCCAGTTGAGCTCGTACACCTTCGAGGCCTGAGGGTCGATCTCGACGGAGTACACGCCCTTGCCGCCGAACGCGGTCAGCGCGGCCGCGAAGCCGCCGATGCCAGCGAACAGGTCGACGAAGCGGAACGCCGGGTCGGTCACCATGACGGAAGCTTAAAACATCTGTTCGAGCTACACAAGCTCCTCGCGCGTGTCGCTGTGCGCCTGTCGCCCGACGGTGGAGGTGTGGAGATGCGACGACGATGGCAGGAGGATGGGTCCGTGCCGCCGACCTTCCACGTGCCTGCTCACCCGGGCTCCACGGGCGAGGCCGTGTCGCGGCGGATGAGCACCCTCAAGCGCAAGGACAACGACGCCGAGCTCGCCGTGCGCCGCCTCCTGCACGCCGCCGGCTATCGGTACCGCGTCCACTACCCGGTCCCAGGGCTGCCTCGCCGGACGCTCGACATCGCCTTCACCCGCGCCAAGGTCGCCGTCTTCATCGACGGCTGCTTCTGGCACGGCTGCCCGGACCACGGAACGAACCCCGCAGCCAACAGGTCCTGGTGGGATGCGAAGCTGGCCGCCAACTGCGCGCGGGATCGCGACACCACCACGCACCTGGGCTCGCTCGGCTGGACAGTGATTCGAGCCTGGGAGCACGACAATCCGAGGGACATCGTGTCGCGGGTGGTTAGCGCCGTCAGTACAGCCGGCGTTCTACAAGGTCAACGAGTCTGTGGGAACGACGAGGCTCCGGATGCGGTCAAGCTGCCCATCCAGCCAGGCTGGCCTTCCGTCCTCCCATGGGAAAGCCGAGAGGTCTGAGGACTTCCAGCCGTTGTGCACTTTGCACAGCCAGACCTGGTTTGTCGGCAACGCGGGGCCGCCGAGGGACTTGGGGAAGAGATGGTCAGATTCCATCGCACTCTCCTGCAGTGGACACTCGTACCCCCAAAGGTGCGTCGAATCGCACCGGCCGACCCTCGTTGTACCGACAAACGAGGTGAGCCCGAGGCCTGTCGGGACATAGGCGAGGCCACCGAACCACCCAGGATGGCAGAGCACCAGGTCCGAGACTAAGTCGGTCCCAAGTGCCATCTCCTGCCACGACCGGTGGCGTGCGTTCTCTAGCAACCGGAGATAGTCCTGAACGCAATCCGTCCGCAAGTGCAGCGTATCGGCAGCGATCACGCACCCTCCCATTCGATGGCGAGCGTCACGTCCTTGCGCACGCCACCATAGAACGTGAGGTCAAAGCGAATCTCGGCCGGCTTGGAGTGAAGGTGAGTCTTCTCGGTGAGGTCCAGTCCGGCGCGTAGGCCGCGATATGTCCAGTGCCTTTCGAACGGGCGGGCGACATCCGCGACATCAACCGATAGAACGTTCGAGGTGGTTTGACCGAAGGATAGCGTCCGGTGCTTGCCGATGTCGAGATAGGTCTTCGATGTTCCCGCTGTCAGCGATGTGCTGGGGTCAAGTGTTCCGCTGAACTGTGTGAGGCGACCTGACTTCCCGCGACGGCGGCCTTGTACCTGCAAGCCCCAGCCCGCGTCGCCCTTGAAGTAGTCGGCAAGGTTCACCGAGGCGGGCGCGGCCACACCAGGCAGGTATAGCGCTGAAAGGTTCTCAGAGAAGAGGGAATCGAAGACCGATCGCGCCAGCTTCTTGTTCAGCGTTCCCTCCGATCCCGAACGCGTGCCCGTTGCCCATGACGAGTATCGCCAATCGGTCGAGGCGAAGGCTCGTTGCTGCAGGACGGGTGACCAGTCGCTTGGGGAGCCGCTACTTGCGATGTAGCGCAGGACGCCGTGCAGGAAGCCCTCCTGCAGCGCCTTGTGACCCTTCGCCCCCGCCGTGCCAGCGAGGTTCAGCAGCACGCTATCGCCGCGCTGAGCGACCTTGTGGCAATCGATGAGCGCTTCGTAGGCGAAGCCGATGTTTCGGGCGACCGTCCGGGGGTCCACTTCACCATGCGGTAGCGACTTGGACCCGTAGTATGAGGAGTAGATCAGCTGCTGGAAGGATGTGGCATCGAGCGTGAACCCGCCATTCGCAGGGCCGATGACGGGCGAAGGGCTGCGCCGGGTGGAAGACTGAGGGTTGAATGCGATCCTGTCGAAGAACGGGTTCGCGGTGCTCATTGCGTCGTCAAGGTAGCGTTCGTGGCAGAGTGCAATCACCGCTTCCATTGCCTTCGCCTGCTGCGCGTTCTTCAGCCCGTCGTTTGGACTTGTCGCGTCGTACTGGCCTAGCCTAAATGCGAACTTCAGCCACTCGTCATGGAGCGGGTGCAGTCCCTCTGCGGTCGTCGTTACCTGCGCAAAGATCTTGGCGAAGGTGGATTCCTGATAAGTCCCGGAAGCGCCCTGGCCAGCGAGGAGGACGAACGGGATCTCATCCGGAGAATTGGCTTGGGCGAGGCCGGCGATTCTGTGCTGACCGTCGAGGATCCATAGAGGGGCGTCGGCGCCCGACGACAACTCAAGCGTCCAGAGGTTTCCTCCTTGCGCGGAGAGTTGAACTCGTTCCGGATTTGGTGCTGCCAGGAGCACGGCGTTCGGCATGATTTCCGAGTTCTTCGAGAAGATGCGCGAAATCTCGGCGGCGCGAGCTTTGTCGATAGGGCGCTGCCACTCCCTCACGGGCGTGGCTGTGATATTTCCCGCGATCACTTCATGCGGAGTGGCTTCGCTGAATTGCGGTGCTGCCGCGTACGTGCTCAAGTCGCTAGCCGTCATGAAGCCAATGAAGAGTGGAAAGTGTGCGCCGTTGGACGTGTGATCGGCTCGCAGGCAATCGATCCTTGGCATGTCCACTCCAGTGGTTTGATTGTTTCGCCGAGCATCCCACGCGGAGCGGCGACGGCTGTTGCTCTCATCGCGGCGTGTCGGTGGTGTCTGCGCACCGCGAAGAGGGTTCGGTAGGAACACCTCATGGCGATCCTGTGCACGGGAGCCGGTCGGGTGCAGAGCCCACCAGCAACGGCCCGGTGAGACTCATCTTGCACGTCGTGCCTGGCGGCGGAGCGACGGCCCGCGTCATCGGTCAGAACGGGGCCACATCGCCGGCAAGCGCGAGCCGTACGAGTGGTCGATCCCGCAGCGCCGCCAGGAAGGTCTCCTCGCCAGCGGCCCAGCGCTCGGGCGAGGCGAAGGCGACGTTCACTTCCCGGCCAAGGGTGGAGTCGAATCCGTCGAGCGCGTCGTAGACCGCCCCCCGGTCCGGCGAGCCGACCACCAGGACGTCCACGTCGCCGGGCGCCGGACCTACCTCTCCGTGCCACCGTGCCGCCCAGGACCCGTAGACGTACGCCACCGCGATCCCGGCGACGCCCGACAAAGCGCGCTCGAGGAACGGGACCGGCCCGTAGGTGACGACCAGGAGTTGGCGCAGGGGGCCCGTGGCGGGGTTGTCGTCGGCCGGTCGCACCACCACGGACCGGCCGACGCGCGTGCCCGTGACCAGGTCGGCGTCCATCAGCCGTCGGACCTCCCGATAGACCGTGGGCTCGGGGGCATCGAGCACACGGGCGAGGTCTGTGATGGTGCGCGGCTCGTCGTCGGTGAGCACTCGCAGGAGCAGTCGAGCCTGCAGAGCCGACCGGAAGATCGGGATCAGCGCCGGAGCCTGCGTTCTCATATGTCGCAGGATATCTCTCGCCAAACGAGAGAGCAGTGCCTCTGAGGGGAGTCCGCCGGCCGCTGCCTGGAGCGCCGTCATCGCACCCGTCATCGCCTCGCTGCCGACGACGCCAGTGCGTCATCGCTTGGGCTATCGGCCGTGACGAGTCTGGCGTCGTGTGCTCGACCTGGGTCGCTCCTGCGTGCCGGGGCGCGCCAGGACGGCGGGGCAGCGGTGGATCTTCTCCTCCACTGACGCACACCTGCAGGTAGCGGAGGTGGACGGCGGAGGGGAGGTGACTGCCGGTGATGTCGCTGCACAAGCTGACGGCCGGGGATGGGTACGCGTACCTGACCCGGCACGTCGCTGCGGGCGACGCCGGGCTCGAGGCGGGCGCGTCCCTGACGGCGTACTACGAGCAGACCGGCAACCCGCAGGGCCGCTGGTACGGCAAGGGCCTCGTTGGCCTCGGGGACACCGGCCGCCACCTGCGCCCAGGCGACGTGGTCTCCGAGCGGGCGATGACGGCCGTCTTCCGTGACGGCGTCGACCCGCTGACCGATGACGTGCTCGGTCGCCCGTACCCGAGGTTCGATGACAGCAAGCGCGCCGTCGTCGGCTACGACCTCACGTTCACCGCCCCGAAGTCCGTCTCGGTGCTGTGGGCTCTGGCCGGTGACGGAACGCGGGCGATCGTCTACGACGCGCACCGGGCGGCGCTGGCGTCATCGCTGGAGTTCGTTGAGCAGCGCGTCATCCGCACGCGCATCGGTGACGCGGGCCGTCATCAGGTCCGTACCCGCGGGATGGCCGCCGCGGCGTTCGACCACTGGGACACCCGGACCGGTGACCCGAACCTGCACACCCACGTCGTCATCGCCAACAAGGTCCAAGGACCCGACGGCGCCTGGCGAAGCGTCGACGGCCGAACCGTCCACGCCGCAGTCGTCACCGTCTCCGAGCTCTACGACGCTCTCCTGGCGGACGAGCTCGCGCGGCGCCTGCCGGTTGAGTGGTCGATGCGGGACCGTGGCCCGCGCCGGAATCCCGCGTTCGAGTTGAGCGGGATCGGCGACGACCTGCTGAACCACTTCTCGACCCGGGCCGAGCAGATCCACTGCGCCGAGCAGGAGTGGCTCGCCCAGTTCGAGGCCGACCACGGCCGAGCACCGACGCGAGTGGAGACCACCCGCGCCCGGCAGCACCTGACCCGGGCCACCCGGCCACCCAAGACCGTCCGCCCCCTCGCGGACCTGCTCGCGGACTGGGCGAACCGCGCCCGAGCCCTGACGGGTCTCGAGCCACGCGACCTCGCGGCCCGCGCCCTGACTGGCACCTACGGCCGGGCGCTGCACGCGCACGACGTCGGCCCAGAGGTCAGGGCGGCGATGGTCGCCCAGGTGCTCGACGACGTCTCCATGCGGCGATCGGTGTGGACCACCTGGAACTTGGGTGCTTCTGCTGTGCGGACGTCGAAGCTGCTGCGGATGGCCTCGCCGGCCGAGCGTCGTGCCCTGCTCAACGAGATCACCACCGACGCCGCAGCCGCGTGCGTGCACCTGGACGACAGTCGCGACCCGGCCACCCGGCGCGTCGGGGAGTCGCTCTTCACGACGACCGAGCTGCTCGGCGCCGAGAGGGTGCTCATCGACGCCGCGGAAGCCGGGGGAGCACCGCACCGCCCGATCGAGTCGCTCGGCCAGCTCCCGATGCGGACCGAGTACCACCTCGGCGCACTCGCCCCCGATCAGCGCGCGGCCGCCCAGGCCGTCATCGCGTCGGGCCGCCAGCTCGACGTCCTCGTCGGCCCGGCCGGCTCGGGCAAGACGACGACGCTCGCCGCCCTGACGTCGTTCTGGCGCCAGAACGTCGGGCCCGTCATCGGCCTCGCACCGTCGGCGACCGCGGCGCACACCCTGTCCACGTCCCTGGGCGTCACGTGCGAGACCACCGCGAAGTGGCTCTACGAGTCGACCGGCGACGGCGCCGCAGCAAGAGTCGTTCGGCACGCGGACGCCGTCCAGCGAGAAGCCACCCTCGGCGTCATCGAGGCCCGCGCAGCCCATCAAGACCAGTGGCGGATCCGTATCGAGCAGGACACCTGGCGGTTCAGCCCTGGTCAGCTCGTCATCGTCGACGAGGCGTCCCTGGCCGACACCCGCACCCTCGCCGCGCTGGTCGAGCAGGCGCGCGCCGCGACAGCCAAGGTGCTGCTCGTCGGCGACCACCTGCAACGCGGCTCGGTCGACGCCGGAGGAGCGTTCGGGATGCTCGCCCGCCGCGGACCCGCCGCCGAGCTCACCAGCCTGTGGCGGTTCACCCACCCCTGGGAGGCACGGGCCAGCCTCGAGCTGCGCCGCGCCCACCCGGCCGGACTCGACTCCTACGAAGCCCACGGCGCCCTCGCGTCCGGCGTCCGCGACGCGATGCTCGACGACGCCCTGGCCGCCGTGACCACGGCCCGCGAGCAAGGCCGCGTCGCCATCCTGCAGGCCGTCGACAACCGCACCGTCCGAGACCTCAACGCACGCGCCCGCGCCGACGGCATCCTGGCCGGAACCATCGCCAGCGACGGCGCGACCCTCCACGACGGCCTGACCGCCGGCGTCGGCGACCGGATCGTGACCCGCCGCAACCACCGGCGCTTGCGCACGGCCGACGGGTACGTGCGCAACGGCGCGTTCTGGGACGTCACCGCCGTCCTGCCCGACGGCGCGCTCCGCGTCCGCCCCGCCACTCACGACGGCGGGCCCGACGCCAAGGCGCCCGCCGTCCGCCTCCCGGCGTCCTACGTCGCGGAGCACGTCGAGCTCGGCTACGCCACGACCGTCGCCCGCACCCAGGGCATGACAGTCGACGAGACCCACACCATCGCCGCGCCCGGCATGGGCCGCGAAGACCTGTACGTCGCGATGAGCCGCGGACGCCACGCCAACCGCACCTACGTCGTCGTCGACCAACCCGCCCCGGAGTGCCTGCCGGGCCACGCACCGTCCACGGCCCGTGAGGTGCTCGAGCAGATCCTCGCCACCAGCCACGCCGAGCCGACCGCCACGGAAGCCTGGGGGACCTACCACCCCCACGAGCCCGCGCCCGTAGTCCCGCCCGTTCGTCCACAAGGACCGTGGGGTGCGCCTTCTCCACAGTCGGCGCCGAACCGCTTGACCGCCGTCCCGCCACCGATCCCCGATGGACCGGTGCTGGGTCGCTGACGTACGTCACCCAACCCAACCGAGAAGGAGAACCGTCATGAGCGACATCGAGATCATGCAGGCCCCGCGCGTGATGCTCAGCGTGGAGCAGGCCGCCAAGTGCCTGTCCGTCGGTCGCAGCACGATGTACGAGCTGATCAACAGCGGCGAGATCGAGAGCGTGCACATCGGCCGACTGCACCGGGTCCCTGCCGACTGCTTGCACGAGTTCGTCGAGCGGTGCCGCCGACAGCAGAGCGTCGGGGAGCCCTGACGCCATGGGCACCCGAGCAGGCAACCAGCGGTCGTCGATCTTCATGGGCGGCGACGGCCGCTGGTACGGCTTCGTGACGATGGGTCTTCGGCCCGACGGATCGGTCGACCGGCGCAAGCGCACCGGCGCGAGCCACGCCGAGGTCGTGCACAAGGTGCGCGCGCTGGAGCGCGAGCGATCTGATCAGTCCGCGCTGCCGGCAGGCCGCTCGCCGCGCCTGGAGACCTGGCTCACCGAGTGGCTCAGGGCCACCGCCCTGCGGGTGCGGCCCAGCACCCTGTCGGGGTACACGGTCGACGTCTACCGCCACATCAACCCGACCATCGGCAAGCACCGGCTCGACGCGCTCCAGCCCGAGCACATCGAGCACCTCTACGCCGTGCTGCTCGCCAGCGGCCTGAACGCCGGTTCGGTCCACCACGTGCGCCGCACCCTGAACAAGGCCCTCAACGACGCGGTCCGACGACGGCGCCTCCCGCGCAACCCCGTGGCGCTCGCGCACACGCCGCGGTACGACCCGCCGGAGATCGAGCCGCTCACGGTCGACGAGGCGCGGCGCATCCTCGCGGCTGCCGAGAGCGAGCCGAACGGCGCGGCGTTCATGCTCGCCATCTCGCTGGGGCTGCGGCGCGGGGAGGTGCTCGGGCTGTCGTGGGCGGACGTCGACCTGGACGCTGGCCGACTGCAGGTGCGGCGGCAGCTGGAGCGCCGGAACTGGAAGCACGGGTGCGCGGATCCGGACCGCTGCGTCGAGAAGCCGTCGCAGTGCCCGCAGCGTCGGGACGGCGGGCTGGTGCTGGCCGAGCTCAAGACCAAGCAGTCGCGCCGAACGCTGCCCCTGCCGGAGCCGCTGCTTGTCGCGCTGCGGCAGCACCGCCGTCGCCAGCGGGAGGCGCGTATCCGCGCCGGGACGCTCTGGCGCGACTGCGGACTGGTGTTCACGACGGTGACGGGCCGGCCGGTCGCGCCGCGCGACCACTCGCTGCACTGGACGGCGTTCCTCGAGGGCCTCGGCATCCGGCCCGCCCGGCTGCACGACGCGCGGCACACGGCGGCGACGCTGCTGCTGGTCCAGGGCGTCGACCAGCGGGTGGTGATGAGCATGTTCGGTTGGACGTCGCCGGCGATGACCACGCGCTACCAGCACGTCGTGCCGGAGCTCGTCGAGGAGGCGAACCGGCGGATGGGCGAACTGCTCTGGGGTGGGGCTAAGTGATCGGCTCCTCGTCGCTGACCGCTGTCACCGCGCGCGGGTCATCCGAAAGCGCGCCAGGCGGGAAGCCGATCCAATCCGGCTCCATTGGGCCACCAACGCTGAACACGCGCCAGCCGAGCGACGGCAAGAAGCAGAGCGTGACGATCTTCGCTCTGACCGTTCGGAACTCCCCCGGGCTGAAGTCCGAGCGTGCGTCGTCGTCGTGGACGGCTCGGACCCAGGCGACGAACGGTGCGGGGTACCAAGCATGAGCAGCGACGCCGTAATCGCGGAGTTCAGCTCCCAATGCTTCGAGGTCGGCATCGGTGATCGACGCCCATCCCGGTGCATTGGGCGCAAAGAGAATCTGCAGAGCGTCGACGGTGGGAGGCGTCTCGGTTGAGGTCAGAGCACCGAGGAAGGCCAGTGCCACCGGTAGCGGATTGAACGGATTGGCGAGGTCGCCGAGCTGTGCCTCGTTGGCCTCGTCAATCTCTTGGAAGATCCTCGCACTGGAGGTTCCCGAGTCGGTGAGCTCGCCTGAGAAGCCTCGGTGCCAGCGGACGCCGCGGACGTCCGTGAAGAAGACCTCCACGGTTGGCTCCACGCCGAGGCTGGCGACCTGTCCTCCGTGCGCGAGTAGCCCCAGTGTCACATCCCACGTCCGGCGATGGCGCGCTGGTAGCAGCGGAAGCGGGGTCGGTGCGGCGAGTGGACCGATCGGCACGGGAGGGTCGCCCCGCGCAACGACGAGGTGGACATTGAAGACAGGTTCCGGACTCTCGTTCGCAAGGCGCAGGAGTGACCGCTGTATGTAGTGGCTGCCGTCGGGCGCTGCCTCGGCATGGCGCTCCACGGTGGCCGTCACTAGCGCAGCGGTAGCGAGGCGCTGCTCGTCCGCTCGTTGCTGGCGCTCGTCTCTCAATGCCCTCTCGGCGCGGCGTGCGCGTCGGGCTTCATTGATCGCGACGGCGATGGCAACCGCGACGGCCAACAGAGTGCCAACGGCCGTCGCGACTTCCCACCACGGAGTAGCGACATTGGCTGGCGGTGCGCTTGTCAGGTTAGTCATCCACCCGACTTGGCACATGGCATGCACGGTATCCCCGAGGACGCTCATCGTTCGGGCTTTGACTGGCTGCGGCGGTGGTTGCGGACATGGTGGTGGCGACGAGTCCGTGGTCGGGCGTCAGCGGGCATGTCGGCCTAGGCGGCATCGACGAAGGCGACTGTGCGCTTCAGGTGAGCACCCCAGCTGTAGTGCTTGATCTCGTCGTGATGCATGCGCCCGACGACGACGCCCGGCGACACCCCGATCTCCTCGGCGAAGAGGCGCACGTCGTCGAGGCTGCGCAGGAAGCGCAGCCGTGGGGCATGGTCTGGGGGAATTAGGAGGTCCGAAGCAAACCGATCTGCTTCCGCCTCTTCCGCGGTCGGTCCAGTAGCCGAGCCGTCCACAAAGACTCTGTCGCGAGCGTGGAGCAGCACGTGTCCGATCTCGTGGAACAGGGTGAACCAGAACTGGTCGTCACTCTTCCTGCGCAGTGAGAGCTGCACCAGAGGCCGCGAACGCTGCCAGCGGGTCGCGCCATACAGCCGCGTCCCCGCAATGTCCGGGACGAAGAGGAGTGTCACGCCGGCCGCTGTTGTCAGCTCAATGAGTCGCGGCACGATCATTGATCCGTCGGGTTCACGCGACAGTGCGCGCATCTCAGGGAGAGACCGCTCGAGCAGGACGCGGTCGAAGGGTTGTGCCTCACACTCCTGGCTCTCGATCTCGCCAAGACGGAGCCAGGCCGCGATGGCTCCCATGCTCGGGGTGTGCGCGATGCTCTGGCGATACTGAGCTTGGGGCTGTACCCAGACGTCGCTCCAAGCGTCGACGGACGAGACGCCGAAGAACCGGAGGCACTCCAGCACTTGCGATGGCTTGTCGCGGCCGGTGGCGGTGACATGCCCCCGCTTCCTCAAGTCCCCGAGCGGCAAGATGTCCAGCCAACTTGCCCACTCGCGCACGGCCTCGGTCTGTCGGAGCCTGGCCGTATCGGCGTCATACTGCGACTGCATGTTGATCCACAACCGTGCTGGCACGCCGGTGACAGTCTCGAGCGCAAGTGCCAAGTCCGGGGATACGTTGGCGACGCCGTTGACGATCTGGTTGACGTTCTTGACTGAACGGCCGAGGCGCTGAGCGATCTGACCCTGGCTCATCTCGTTCTCGTCGAGCCACTCGTCGAGCATCCGTCCCGGGTGGACGGCGTAGTTCGGTTCCGCGCTCCTCAACTTCACGGCGCTCACGCCCTCCTGTGGTAGTCCACGATCTCCACGACGATGACCTCGACACACTCGCCCAGGTCCTCTGTGCCTCCGAGGGGCCGGACGATGATCCGCCAGTTGCCGGTGAGTCGCCCCGAGATATCCCCGCGTCGGTCACCGGTGAGCAGCTCCCAACGCCCGGGCACGCCCGGGACAAGGAGGTCCGCGGCGGAGGTGGCGGCCCTCAGTTGTGCCACACGGACCTCAAGTGGCTTGGCCCGCTCCCGTCCGAGCGACTTCTGAGCGGCCCGAGCATCTGTGCAAATCTTCTCGGTCTGGTGGTCCGCGTACGTCACCTCCACGAGGACCTCCTGTTACCGGATCGGTAATAGTGTCGCACATCTGGGGAGCGCGTGACAGCCCGACTGCCTGTGAGGTGCGCCTCAGAGGCCATCTCGACTGCTGCTGGGGGTGACCGGCGAGGAGTGTTGGAGACAGCAGACTGCAGCGTGTCGTTGCAGCGACGTGGGGAGGCCTGGCTCTCCATGGTCATCGACGGTACAGAGCGACGAGACGTTCTCGGGCTCGCTCTGTTCGGCTCGCGAAGGTGAACTGCTACCGGAACTGCTACCGCCGCCCCGCCGACCACCCGCCCCCGCCGACGACGAAGGGCCCGCCACCCACGTCACCGCAGGTCACGGGCCCTTCTTCCGGCGGAGGATGGGGGATTCGAACCCCCGAGGGTGTTACCCCAACACGCTTTCCAAGCGTGCGCCATAGGCCACTAGGCGAATCCTCCCGGCCGACAGATCGTATCGGACGCGCGGCGCCGGTCACGACCGGCGGGGCGCGCCGCTCGGCTCCGTCCGCCCCGGTCCACTCAAGGACTCGGGGACGCGTCGTCGGCCCACTTCTCGACCCAGGCGTCCAGCTCTGCCCGGTGCGCCGCCACGTACGCCTCCTGCAGCTCTTCCCGGACCTTGGCGACGCCCAGGTCGTAGCCCACGTCATCCCGGCAGTCCCAGTCCGCGACGGCCAGCGACCTCTCGGCGGCCGCGACGTCGTCCGCGTCCGTCTCCTCGGTCTCGCCGGAGGCCGCAGCGGCCTGGGCGTCCAGCCATGACTCGAACGCCGTCTCGGCAGCGTCAGGCTGTCGTCGAAGGCCCTCGTACCCTGCGTCCGCCATGCACGCCGACCATGCCTCGTCGAGCGCCACGACGCGCTGTTCGGCCGGGATCGCGACGTCGTCGATCCGGGCGATCTCCGTCAGCAGGGCCACCGCAGCCGGGTCCTGCGCCGCTCCCGTCGCCCACTCCGCGTGTATCGCGGTGCCCATGCATCCCGCATCGTGCCAGTCGTACCCGGCGTCCGCGTCGGCGTCGTCCGAGCTGGGGCCGGTGAGCGCCTCCATGTACTGCGCGAGAGCCTCGGCTCCCAGCGAGGCGGTGATCGCGTCGTTGGGGTTCGTTCCGGGGGGGGGTGCGCTCGACGGTGGCAGCTCGGCGATCCCGTAGCCGTACAGCTCCGCGAACTCCCGGGAGTTCCGCGGCGGATCCATCGTCGCCTCGTCGGGGAAGGTGTAGTGCGAGACGTCCGGGATGTACTCGAAGCCTTGCTCCGCCATGCACGCGGCGACGGCCTCCTCGACGGCCATCTGCCTTTGGATCGCCTGCTCCCGGGACGTTCCGAGGACGAGCTCGACGTATGCGTCCGCAGGGGCCGACGGCGGTGCGGGCCGCGCGTCGGGCGTCGTGCTGCACGCCGTCGCCCCAGCGGTGATCGCAATCGCCACAGGGAGGCATCGTGCCCAGCGGCAGGACCGCTCGGGGTGGCTCTCTCGCGCGTGCCGGGCCATCCACTAAAGGTAGGACAACGGGCGGGCACCGCGATGGCGTTAGCGCAGTTCAGGGGCCGTCTCTGCGACTAGCGAGAATGCGACCTCCCGGCCGCACGAGGATAC
>JAEWQZ010000284.1 GCA_023460255.1 Actinomycetes bacterium | reverse complement strand
GTCGATAGGTTGCGCCGAGGTCGATAGGCCCGGGCTATCGACGTCGGCGCAACCTATCGACGTCGGCGGGGGACGAGCGGGGGGGCGGGCGGGCGTCCCCCGTCCGGGTGATCTCGCAGCGCCGCGGCTGACAACTCCTCACACGCTCCGACGCACGGCCGATGGGCACGGCGAGCACGGACTGCTCGACCCGCGGCCACGGACCGGCCATGACCCTCTCGCAGGTGGGACCGGCCGTGTTCGACTCCGTGACCTTCGTCGCGATGAACAGCGCCCTCGACGGGCTGTCGATGCGCCAGCGCGTCATCGCCGACAACATCGCCAACCTCCAGACCCCGGGCTTCCGCGCCGGCCGGGTGTCCTTCGAGGCGTCCCTGGCCGACGCCGTCCGGCAGGGCACCGGCGCCGTCTCCGCCGCCGTGTCCCGGTCCGACGAGCCCGCCCGCGCCGACGGCAACAACGTCAACCTCGACACCGAGACCCTCTCCGCGATCGACACGAACCTGCGCTACGAGCTCGCCACGCGGGCCGTCGACGGCACGTTCGACAAGCTGCGCACCGCGATGAGGACGTCATGAGCATCTTCGGCGCGATCGGGGTCGCGGGCAGCGGCCTGACCGTCTACCGCAAGTGGATCGACGCGATCAGCGACAACCTCGCCAACGTCAACACCGTGCGTCCGACCAGCGAGGACGCGTTCCAGACCCGCTACGTCGTCGCGAAGCCCATCGAGGGCGGCGGCACGCAGGTCGCCGGCATCGCGCTCGGCAGCGCGGAGGGCCGGCTCGTCTACGAGCCGCAGCACCCGATGGCCGACGCCGAGGGCTATGTCCGCTACCCCGACATCGACATGTCCAGCCAGATGACCCAGCTGATCATGGCCCAGCGCGGGTACCAGGCGAACGCCGCGGTCGTGGACCGTGCCAAGGAGGCCTACCAGGCCGCGATCCAGATCGGACGCCGCTGATGAGCATCTCCCCGATCGGCGGCATCTCCGGCCTCGCCGCCTACGCGAACGCCGCGGGCCTGGGCGGCGTCGGCACCGCCGGTGCGGTCGACGCCGCAGCGGCCACCCGGTCGTCGTCGGCCTCGGCCGTCTCGCCCGCGTCGTTCCCCGACCTGACCGGCGCCATCGACTCCCTGCAGGCGATGCAGTCGCAGTCCGACGCGCTCGCCGTCCGCGCCGTCACCGGTGACCTCGACGACGTGCACGACTACACGATCGCGTCCACCCAGGCGAGCGTCGCGCTCGAGCTGACCGCGGCGATCCGCAACAAGGCCGTCGAGGCGTTCACCGAGATCATGAGGATGCAGGCCTGATGGCAGCACAGATGAGCGGGATCCTCGGGCGCCTCCAGGCGGCGGTCCGTCAGTTCAGCATCGCCCAGCGCACGCTCGGCGTGATCGGCCTCGCGGTGCTCCTCCTGGGCGGGCTCGCCCTGTCGTCGTGGCTGACCCGGCCGACGCTCAGCCCGCTCTTCGCCGAGCTCTCCAGCTCCGACGCGGCGGCCGTCGTCGACCACCTCGAGTCCGCCGGCGTGACCTACGAGCTCACCGACGGCGGCCGCACGATCCTCGTGCCCGCCGACCGCATGTACGAGATGCGCCTCGAGGTCGCGGCGGCCGGTCTGCCCACGGCCTCCGAGGGCGGCTACTCCCTGCTCGACGACATGGGCATGACGTCGTCGGACTTCCAGCAGCAGGTCACCTACCAGCGGGCCCTCGAGGGCGAGCTCGCGCGCACCATCGGCGCGATCGCCGGCGTCGAGGCCGCGACCGTCAAGCTCGCCCTGCCCGAGGACAGCGTGTTCGTCGACGAGACGCCGGACCCCACGGCGTCGGTGTTCGTGCGGACCACCGCCGGCACGACGATGGACTCCGCCAAGGTCCAGTCGATCGTGCACCTGGTCTCCGCCGGCATCGAGGGCATGGACCCCTCCGACGTCGCCGTCATCGACGCCGACGGGCGCGTCCTGTCCGCCATCGGCGGCAACGCGACCGACGGTCTGCGCGACGGGCAGACGGGCGAGTACGAGGCGCGCGTGGCGACGAACGTGCAGGCCATGCTCGACAAGCTGGTCGGCCCGGGCAACGCCGTCGTGAGCGTCAACGCCGACCTCGACTTCGACCGGACCGTGCGTACCAGCGAGACCGTCGAGACCGACGAGGACCTGCCGCCCGTGACGTCCGCGACCACCGTCGAGGAGTACACGGGCAACGACGCGGCGTCCGGCGGGGTCCTCGGCCCGGACAACATCGCCGTCCCCACCGCCGACCAGGGCAGCGGCGAGTACCGGCGCGAGACGGAGACGGTGAACAACGCCGTCAGCACCGTCCGCGAGGAGCTCACCACCGCCCCCGGCGCCGTCCGCCGCCAGTCCGTGTCCGTCGTCGTCTCGGAGGCCGCGGGGGCCGACCTCGACCTCGGCCGGCTCGAGGAGGCCGTCGCGGCAGCGGCAGGCGTCGACACCGAGCGCGGGGACGTCGTCTCCGTGACCCGGATGGCCTTCGACACCACGACGGCGGAGCGCGCCGCCGAGGCGTTCGCCGTCGCCGAGGAGCAGGCCGCCGCCGAGCGCAGCGCCGGGCTCGTCAAGAGCGGCGCCATCGCGCTCGCCACGGTGATCGGCATCCTCGTCCTCGCCCTGCTCATGGCGCGGCGCAGCAAGCGGGCGCGGCGCGAGGCCCTCGACCTCGGCGTCCTGCAGCTGCTCGAGGCCCGCAAGGCGGAGGTGCTGGACGCCGGCGCCGAGGTGCCCGCCCTCACCGCGGGGCCCCGGTCGTCGTCGCCGGGCGACGTGCTCGAGACCCGTCGTGAGGACATCCTCGCGCTCGCCGCCGAGCAGCCGGCCGAGGTGGCCGAGGTGCTGCGCGGCTGGCTCGTGGGCGGACGACGCTGATGGCGGGCGCGACGGGTACCAGCACGGGTACCGCGATGCTCACCGGCACGCAGAAGGCCGCGCTGCTGCTCATCCAGCTCGGGCGCGAGCAGGCGGCGCGCGTCATGTCGCAGCTCGACGAGAGCGAGATCGAGGAGCTCACCACCGAGATCGCGCGGCTCGAGCGCGTCGACCCCAAGCTCGCCCAGGCCGTCGTCGACGAGTTCTACGAGGCCTCGGTCGGCACGGGCGGCGGGCACGGCGGGCTCGGCTTCGCCCAGCAGGTGCTCGAGGCGTCGCTCGGTCGCGACCGTGCGGCCAGCATGCTCGAGCGACTCGCGACGTCGCTGGCCGGGCAGCCGTTCGAGTTCCTCCAGTTCGCCGACGCGCGGCAGGTCGTCTCCCTCCTCGCCGGCGAGCACCCCCAGACCATCGCCCTGGTCCTCGCGCACCTGCGCGCCGACCACGCGTCGGCGATCATCACCGGCCTGCCGCCGGCCGTCGCGGGGGACGTCGCGCACCGGATCGCCCTCATGGAACGGGCCTCGCCCGACGTCGTCGCCGTCGTCGCGGAGAGCCTCCAGCGGAAGGCGTCGGCCGTCCTGACGACCACCACGGACATGGCAGCCGTCGGTGGCGTCCAGCCGCTCGTGGAGATCATCAACCGGACCGACCCGACCACCGAGAAGCTCATCCTCGAGGGCCTCGAGGCGCGCGACGCGTCCCTGGCCGACGAGGTGCGCAGCCTCATGTTCGTGTTCACCGACATCGTGCTGCTCGAGGAGCGGGCCATCCAGCTCGTGCTCCGCGGCGTGGAGACCAACGTGCTGGCGATGGCCCTCAAGGGCGTCGAGGGCGAGGTCCGCGACAAGATCATGCGGAACCTGTCCGAGCGGGCCCGCGAGAACCTCGACGAGGAGATGGAGCTGCTCGGCCCCGTCCGGCTCTCGATGGTCGAGGACGCGCGGGCGAACGTGGTGCAGGTCATCCGGCGCCTCGAGGAGAGCGGGCAGATCGTCATCCGCCGCGAGGGCGAGGACGAGTATGTCGCCTGACGCCGTCGCGGCCGCCACGCCGTTCCGCCCCGCCCGCCTCGTCGCGCCCCGGCGCGCCGACGACGAGCGGGCCGGCTT
>JAEWQZ010000283.1 GCA_023460255.1 Actinomycetes bacterium | reverse complement strand
CGGACACGCCACAGTGGACGCCAGGAGGGAGTCGCCGGTGGACGCACGAACGGTCGCACGCAGGGTCGCCCGCACGGTGGTCGTCGCCGCCGGCGACGGCCTGCACGCCCGTCCCGCGGCGCTCTTCGTCCGGCTGGCGACGCAGCAGGCGGCTCCCGTCACGGTCCGGCGGCCGGGTGTCGAGCCGGTGCCCGCCACGAGCATGCTCGGGGTGCTGTCGCTGTGCGTGCGGGCCGGTGACGAGGTGACGCTCGAGGCCGACGGCCCGGACGCCGTCGCCGCCGTCGACGCCCTGGCCGGGTACCTGACGGCCCCTCCGGCGGCCGACGGTGCGCCCTGATGGCCCTCACCGTCCGCGCTCCGCTGGCCGGCGTCGTGCTGCCGCTGGCCGACGTGCCCGACCAGGTGTTCGCCGACGGGCTCGTGGGCCCGGGCCTGGCGATCGACCCGGACCGCGACGGCGGTGACGTCGTCGCGCCGATCGACGGCACCGTCGTGGTGATCCACCCGCACGGGTTCGTGGTGGCGGCGCCGGACGGCCGGGGCGTGCTCGTGCACCTCGGGGTGGACACCGTGCACCTGCGCGGCGCCGGGTTCGCGGTCCACGTGGCCGCGGGAGTCACCGTGGCGGCCGGCGACGTCGTCGTCACCTGGCGGCCGGCAGACGTCGAGGCGGGGGGCCGCTCGGTCGTCTGCCCGGTGGTCGCGCTCGACGGGGGCGCGGCCGACGTCGTGCCGCTGGCCGGCATCGGCACCCCCGTCGCACCTGGCGACGACCTGATGGCCTGGGGCTGAGGTGCCCTGAGCCGGGCGGGTGGCCCCGAACCGGTTGTCCACAGGGGCCCCGCCGTCGCAGCCCCGTCCCCTATAGTCCGTTCTGTCCTGTTTCGCAGCCGACTCGGGGGGCCAGGTGGACGGCGTCGCGCTGCTCGAGCACGAGGTGCGCGAGCTCATCCGCCGTCGCGGCGTCGACCCGGTCCGCGACCCGGCGGGTCTCGACGCGCTCGTCGTCGACGCCCTCGCCGACTATGACGCGCGGTCCCTGCGCGGCCACGTGCCTCCGCTCGCCGACCCGGCCGCCGCGTCCAAGGCTGTGGTCGACGCCGTCGCCGGGCTCGGCCCGCTCCAGCCCTACCTCGACGACCCCGAGGTCGAGGAGATCTGGATCAACGCGCCGCACCAGGTGTTCGTCGCCCGGAACGGGGAGGCGGAGCTCACGCCCACCATCCTCACGGCCGGCCAGGTCCGCGACCTCGTCGAGCACATGCTCAAGGCGTCCGGCCGGCGCCTGGACCTCTCCTCGCCCTTCGTCGACGCGGCCCTGCCGGGCGGCGAGCGCCTGCACGTGGCGATCCCGGACGTCACGCGCCAGGAGTGGGCGGTCAACATCCGCAAGTACGTGGTCCGGGCGGCGAGCCTCGACGACCTCGTCTCCCTCGGCTCCCTGACCCCGGCCGCCGCCTGCTTCCTCGCGGCGTCGGTCGTCGCCGGGCTGAACGTCCTCGTCTCAGGCCCGACCCAGGCCGGCAAGACCACGATGCTCAACGCGCTCGCCGGCTCCATCCCGCCGCGGGAGCGCGTCATCACCTGCGAGGAGGTCTTCGAGCTGCGCATCGCGCACCGGGACCTCGTCGCCCTCCAGTGCCGTCAACCGAGCCTGGAGGGCACCGGCGAGATCACGCTGCGCCGCCTCGTCAAGGAGGCCCTGCGCATGCGGCCCCGGCGCATCGTCATCGGCGAGGTGCGAGAGGCCGAGAGCCTCGACATGCTCATCGCCCTGAACGCCGGCGTGCCGGGCATGTGCACCGTGCACGCGAACTCGGCCCGGGAAGCCCTCACCAAGATCTGCACCCTGCCCCTGCTCGCCGGCGAGAACGTCACGGCGGCCTTCGTCGTGCCCACCGTCGCATCGGCGATCGACCTCGTCGTGCACGTGGAGATCGACCACCGTGGCCGCCGGCGCACCCGCGAGATCGTCGCCGTGCCCGGGCGGGTGGAGGACGGCGTCGTCGAGACCACCGACGTGTTCCGGCTCCGTGACGACGTCCTGCGCCGCGCCGACGGCTTCCCACCGCACGCCGAGCGCTACGCCCGCGTCGGCATCGACCTCGCGACCCTGCTCGCGCACTGACATGGGCGTCGCCGCGGGACTGCTGCTGGGGGCCGGGCTGTGCCTCGTGCTGTGGGCGTGCACCTCCCCTCCGACCCCGCGGCGCGGCCGGGGGCGTCTCGCTGCGGACCTCGCCGACGTCCTCGTGCAGGCGGGTGCACCCGGGGTGACGCCGGCCGGGCTCGCGGGCGTCTGCGCAGTCACCGGCGGCACCGCCTGGCTGCTCGGCGTGGCCCTGACGCGCGCGCCCGCCATCAGCGTCTGCTTCGCCGCGATGGCGGCCTACGGCCCCCTCGCCGTCGTGCGCTCCCGGGCACGACGTCGGCGCGCCGCCCTGCGCACCCTCTGGCCGGAGGTCGTGGACCACCTCGCGTCGGGCATCCGCGCCGGGATGTCGCTGGCGGAGGCGGTCGGCCAGGTGGGCGAACGAGGCCCCGTCGAGCTGCGGCCGGCCTTCCGCGCGTTCGCCGAGGACTACCGCGCGAGCGGCCGGTTCGGCGACTGCCTCGACCTGCTCAAGGCGCGTCTCGCCGACCCCGTCGGTGACCGGATCGTGGAGGCGCTGCGCCTGACCCGCGACGTCGGTGGCACCGACCTCGGACGGCTGCTGCGCACCCTGTCCTCCTTCCTCCGGGCCGACGCGCGAGCCCGGGGCGAGCTGGAGGCGCGCCAGAGCTGGACGGTCAACGGGGCCCGGGTCGCCGTCGCGGCGCCGTGGGTGGTGCTCGCCCTGCTCGCCACCCGTCCCGAGGCGGTGACCGCGTACAACACGCCCACGGGCGCCCTCGTGCTGGCGCTCGGGGGCGGCTGCTCGCTCGTGGCCTACCGCCTGATGATCCGCATCGCGCGACTCCCCGAGGACGAGCGGGTGCTGCGATGAGCGCGACAGCGCAGGGCGCGCTCATCGGCCTCGCCGGCGGGATCGGCGCGTGGCTCGTCGTGCTGCGGCTGCTCGCCCGACGCCCCAGCCTCGACGACCGGCTGGGCCCGTACCTGCGACCGGCCGCCCGCCCGGACCCCACCGCCGCCCACACGCCGTTCCCGGTCCTCGAGCGCCTGCTCGCCCCGGTGATGCGCGACGCCGTCCGCCTCGTGGAACGGCTCGGTTCCCCGGCCGCGGACATCGAGCACCGGCTCGCCCGCGCCGGACGGGACGCCGGGCTCGCGGAGTTCCGCGCGGAACAGGTGGTGGCCGCCGCACTCGGCACGGCGGCCGGGCT
>JAEWQZ010000282.1 GCA_023460255.1 Actinomycetes bacterium | reverse complement strand
CTTCGAGCCGGTGTACGGCGCGCTCGTGCGGCGGCGAGCCGCCCGCGAGCCGCTCCAGCACATCGTCGGCTGGGCGCCGTTCCGCGACCTGGTGCTCCGCGCGCGCGCGGGTGTCTTCGTGCCGCGGCCCGAGACGGAGGTCGTGGCGCAGCAGGCCGTCGACGAGGCCGCGCGGGTGGCCCGGGGTGGTGGCCGGCCCGTCGTCGTCGACCTGTGCTGCGGGAGCGGTGCGCTCGGCATCGCCGTCGCGAGCGAGGTCCGGGCCGCGTCGGTGGTCGCGACGGACCTCTCCGCCGACGCGGTCGCCCTCACGCGGGCCAACGCCCACGACTGCGGGGTGGCGATCCGGGTGGAGCATGGCGACGTCACCGACGCAGGAGTCCTGGCGGACCTCGACGGCGCGGTTCACGTCGTCGTGGCGAACCCGCCGTACATCCCGCCGGACTGCGTGCCCGTCGACCCCGAGGTGCGCGACCACGACCCGGCCCTCGCCCTGTTCGGCGGAGGTCCGGACGGCCTGGCGACGCCCCGCGCCGTCGTCGCGGCCGCCGCCCGCCTCCTGCGCGACGGTGGGCTGCTCGTCATGGAGCACGCCGACGTGCAGGGCGCGGCCGCCCGGGACGCGGTCGCCGCGACCGGTGCGTTCACCGGGATCGTGACGCTGCCCGACCTCACCGGCCGGGACCGGATGGTCCTCGCGCGGCGGGTGGCACGTACCGCCCCGGGGGCGACGTGACAGACTCGGACCCCGTGATGGACGTCACCGACCCCGGCACGTGGGGACCGGCGCTGGACGAGGCGGTGCACGTCCTCGCCCGCGGCGGTCTGGTGGTCCTGCCGACGGACACCGTGTACGGCATCGGCGCCGACGCGTTCTCGCCGGAGGCCGTCGCCGCGCTGCTCGCCGCGAAGGGCCGCGGGCGCCAGATGCCACCGCCGGTGCTGGTGCCCGACGTGCGGACGATCGACGGCCTGTGCGACGAGGTGCCGGACGGCGCGCGTGCGCTGATGGCCGCGTTCTGGCCCGGGGCCCTGACCGTCATCTGCCGCGCGCAGCCCTCGCTGGCCTGGGACCTGGGGGAGACGAGGGGCACCGTCGCCGTGCGGATGCCCGACCACCCGGCGGCGCTCGCTCTCCTGCGCCGCACGGGTCCGCTCGCCGTCTCCAGCGCGAACAGCACGGGTGCCCCGGCGGCGCTGACGGCGGCGGACGCGCGGGACCAGCTGGGTGGCGCCGTCGCCGTGTACCTCGACGGCGGCCCCGCGCCGGGAGGGGTGGCGTCGACGATCGTGGACGCCACGACCCCGGCGCTGCGGGTCGTGCGCCTCGGCGCGCTCTCCGTCGACGAGCTGTCGGCGGTCACCCCCGTCACCGGGCCCGACGGGCCCGACGCCCCGGCCGTCGGCGGCGGCGCGTGAGGATCTACGTGCTCCTGGCGCTCATCGCCGCGGCGGTGACGTACCTGACCACGCCGCTGGCCCGCTGGATCGCCCTGCGCACGGGCGCGATCACGGCGGTGCGCGACAGGGACGTGCACGCCACGCCGATCCCGCGCCTCGGGGGCGTCGCGATGCTCCTCGGCATGGGCGTGGCGATGGTCTTCGCCTCGCGCATGCCGTTCCTCGCCGGTGAGTTCGAGACTTCGACGGCGTGGGCGATCCTCGGCGGCGCCGCGATGGTCTGTGCGCTCGGCGCCGCCGACGACATCTGGGAGCTCGACTGGATGACGAAGCTCGTCGGGCAGGTGCTCGCCGTCGGGCTGATGGTGTGGCTCGGGCACGTGCAGCTGTACGCGCTGCCGATCGCCGGCCAGACGATCGGCTCGTCGTCGCTCTCGCTCGCCGCGACGGTGCTCACGGTCGTCGTGGCGATGAACGCCGTGAACTTCGTGGACGGCCTCGACGGCCTCGCGGCCGGTCTGATCGCGATCGGTGGCACCGGCTTCTTCGTCTACACCTACCTGCTCACGCAGGACACCGGGGCGGAGAGCTACGCGAACCTCGCGAGCATGGTGGTCGCGGTCCTCGTCGGTGCGTGCGTCGGCTTCCTGCCCCACAACTTCCACCCGGCGCGCATCTTCATGGGCGACTCCGGGTCGATGCTCATCGGTCTGACCATCGCGGCCGCCGCGATCCACGTCACGGGCCAGCCGGGCACCGCCGCCGTGCCGACCCGGCAGCAGTTCCCGGCGTTCCTGCCCCTGCTGCTGCCCGTCTTCGTCCTTCTGCTGCCGCTGCTGGACATGGTGCTCGCCGTCGTCCGGCGGGTCGGTGCGGGCAAGTCGCCCTTCCATGCCGACAGCCGCCACCTGCACCACCGGCTGCTCCAGCTCGGGCACTCGCACCGGCGGGCGGTGCTGATCATGTACCTGTGGACGTCGCTGTTCGCCCTCGGCGGTGCCGCCCTCGTGCGGTGGACGACCACCGAGGTGCTCTGGGCGGTGGGCATCGGCACGCTCGTCGTGCTCGCGCTGACGCTCGGCCCGCTGCGGGGGCGGAACGGGCGGCGTGCGGCGGACCAGACCGTCGACGACGGCGGCGCACCGACACCAGTGGAGGCAGGCACGCGATGACCGGACCGGGGCTGGGGGGCGTGTCGCCCGAGGTGCAGACGCAGCTGCGGCGGCTGTTCCGTCGCGCGGTGCGGGACGTCGTCGTGCTCGCCGCGGTCCTGACGGTGGCGGCGGCCGTCGTCGGGGTGCTCGTCGCGGATCTGCCCGGCCTGTGGGGCGGGCTCCTCGGCGGCCTCGTCGCGGGCCTGCTCGCGGCGGCGACACCCGTGACGATGCTCCTCACGGCGCGCTCGTCGATCACCGCGGCGATGGGCGGCGCCGTCGGCGCGTGGCTGGTCGCGGCAGCCGTGCTCGTCGGCGCCGTGCTGGCGCTGCGGGCGTCCGGCGCCGTGCACATGCCGGTGTTCGGGGTGACGGTGGCGGTCGGGCTGCTCGCGGCCGTCGGCGTGCAGATGCGTGTCGTCCTCACCGGGCGTGTGCCGCATGTGGACGGCGGGCGTCAGGGCCCCCGGCCGGACGCCACCCCCGAGGCGGACCAGGACTAGGCCGAAGGTCCCTGGTCGCCCTGCCGGGGAGCCCGTCCATGCCTCGTCCGGGGCACGGGAGCACCCCCGCGATGGGTTAGGATTTCAGCGATCCAGCATCGCCTGGTACGGCGGCGCGCTGCGCGCGGGCGGCCTCACCCACGACCACGGAGAGTGCACTCTGTTCACCGCTGCGACGATGACGCTGCTCGCCGCCTCCGGTGACGAGGGCGGGCCCCACATCCCGTCGATCGCCGAGTTCTTCCCGCCTGCGATCGCCTTCGAGGGCACGCCGTTCGAGTTCAACCGGATCACCCTCGTGCGGCTCCTCGCCGCGGTCGCGGTGGCGCTGCTGTTCTGGGCCGCCGCCCGCCGCGCGACCCTCGTGCCGGGACGCGGGCAGAACATGGCGGAGATGGCGCTGGACTTCGTGCGCGTCGGCATCGCGGAGGAGGTGCTCGGCGAGCGCCGGGCGCGCCCGTACGTGCCGCTGCTGACGATCCTGTTCTTCTCGATCCTCGCGATGAACATCACGGGCGTCGTCCCGCTGCTGAACATCGCGTCGACGAGCGTGGTGACGGTCCCGCTGCTGCTCGCCGTCGTCGCGTGGATCGCGTTCGTCGTGGCGGGCGTCCGCGCGCACGGGGTGTTCGGCTACGTGAAGTCGAGCCTGTTCCCGGCGGGCGTGCCGTGGCCGGTGTACATCATCCTGGCGCCGATCGAGCTGGTCTCCACCTTCATCCTGCGGCCGGCCACGCTGACCATCCGTCTCATGGCCAACATGCTGGCCGGGCACCTGCTCCTCGTCCTGTTCTTCTCGATGACGAGCTGGCTGTTCCTCGAGGCGAGCGGCGCACTCAAGGTGGTCGGGACGCTGACGTTCGCGGCGGCCTTCGCGTTCACCGTGTTCGAGATCTTCGTGGCGGCCCTGCAGGCGTACATCTTCACGCTGCTCACCGCCGTGTACATCAGCCTCTCCGTGGAGGCGCACTGACCTACCCCGAGCCCGCCCCGGCGGGCCCGGGTCGCACGACCTGGCAACGCACCCCGGTCCGGACGCCCGTCCGGACGGACGACGGAAGGAAGGCCTGACGTGGAGATCGTCGGCAACATCGCAACCATCGGTTACGGGCTCGCCACGCTCGGCCCCGGCATCGGCATCGGCATCCTCGTCGCGAAGACGCAGGAGGCCACGGCCCGGCAGCCGGAGGTCGCCGGTGCGCTGCGCATCAACATGTTCATCGGCATGGCCCTGGTCGAGGCCCTCGGACTCATCGGCCTGGTCGCCGGCCTGATGTTCTGATGCTGCCCTCCATCGTCCTCGCGGCGGAGGAGGGTGACGTCCCCGAGGGGATCGAGCTCTTCTTCCCGCCGCTGTACGACATCGTCGGGTCCGCCGTCGCGCTCGCGATCATCGCCTTCGTCTTCTGGAAGTTCGTCCTGCCCACGTTCAGCCGCATCCTCGACGAGCGCACCGCGCGCATCGAGGGCGGTCTCGCGAAGGCGGAGTCGGCGCAGGAGGAGGCGGCCCAGGCGCTGGCGGAGTACCACCAGCAGCTCTCGAGCGCACGCGCCGAGGCGGCGCGCATCCGCGAGGAGGCCCGGACCGAGGGCGCGCAGATCGTCGCCGAGCTGCGGGCCAAGGCCACCGAGGACGCCGAGCGGATGATCGCGAACGCCCAGCGCCAGATCGAGGCGGAGCGTGCCCAGGCCGCGACCGCGCTGCGCGCCGAGGTCGGCGCGCTCGCGACGGAGCTGGCGAGCCGCATCGTGGGCGAGGCGCTCGCGGACGAGGCACGTCAGTCGCGTGTCATCGAGCGTTTCCTCGACGACCTCGAGGCGTCCGTCGCCGCGGGCGAGCCGGCGGGTGCCGGTGAGGGCCCGTCGTCGGCGGGAGGCAGGGAGCGCTGATGCGAGGGGTCAGCCAGGCGTCGTACCGGGTGGTCGAGGACGGCTTCGAGCGCGCCCTCGTCGCCGCGGGCACCGACGCCGCCGAGCTCGGGCAGCAGATGTTCGCGGTGGTCGACGCGCTCGACCGGTCGGGCAGCCTGCGCCGCGCGCTCAGCGACCCCGCCCGCGACGGCGCCGACAAGGCGGCGCTGGCGGCCGACCTGCTGGCCGGCAAGGCGGACCCGCGGGTGATCGAGGTGCTCGGTGCGGCGGCCCACCAGCGGTGGTCGACCCCGGAGGACCTCGTCGAGGCCCTCGAGCGGCTCGCCGCGGAGACGGTGCTGGCCTCGGCCCAGGCCGCGGGCGCGCTGGAGCGGGTGGAGGAGGAGGTCTTCCGCTTCTCCCGCCAGCTGGCCCACGAGCGGGCCGTCCGCGACGCGCTGACGGACCGGATGGCGACGCCGGAGGCCCGCGCGGGCCTGGCTCGGCGCCTGCTCGACGGCAAGGTGCACCCGGTGACCCTCCAGCTCGTCGAGCGGGCCGCCGCCCAGCCGCGCGGTCGCTCGATGATGGGGTCGCTGTCGGACCTGGGCCGCCTCGCCGCGCACCGCCGGGAGCGGCTGCTCGCGACGGTCACGGTCGCGGTGCCGCCCACGCCGGCGCAGGTGGAGCGGCTGACCTCGCTGCTGTCGCGGGCCTACGGCCGAGCGATGCACGTCAACGTGGCGGTCGACCCGCAGGTGCTGGGCGGCATGCGGATCGCGGTGGACGACGAGATCGTGGACGCCACGGTGCTGGCGCGCCTGGACGACGTCCGACGGAGGTTGGCCGGCTG
>JAEWQZ010000281.1 GCA_023460255.1 Actinomycetes bacterium | reverse complement strand
GCGTTGTCCCACTGGTCGACGGCAAGCACCGAAAGGAAGCCGACGGTGGCGCCGGCCCCGAGGCGCCAGCCCTTCGCCCACACGGCGAGCCCGCCGAGGGCGATCACGACGACCCACCACGGGGGCGAGGTCAGCGCGGCCTCGGCGGCGTCGAACGCAGCGACGAGGACGGCGCGGATGACGTCGAAGAGGACGCCGAACGCGTCGGTCACCCAGTCGACCGCCGCTTCGATCCACGTGCCCAGCGGGAGGCGGTAGCCGATCGGCGTCGTGCTCATGCGCCCACCACCGTCGTCGCAGTGGCGTCGGAGATGTCGGGTGGGGCCGCCGCGGCTGTCGGCAGCTCGACGACGCCGTCGGCCCCGTTCCCGTTGGTGACGTCGTTCGGAGCCATCGCCTCCAGCAGGGTCACGCGGGGGATCACGCCGACCAGGCGGCCGCCGTCGTCGACGACCGGCACCGGAAGCGGGCTCTCGGCGGACGGGGCGAAGATGTCGGCGAGCGGCGCGTCCACGCCCACCGCCGTGACCTCGTCGCGCGTGAGCTCGGCGAGCCGCTCCACGCCGCGGCGCTGGCCGCCGAGGACGTCGTCGTCGCGCAGGGCACCCAGGAGCCGCCGGTTGCGGTCGACGAGGTAGGCCGCGGACGTCTGCGCCTCCCGCATCTCCCGCAGCGCGCCGCGTGGCCCGGCGCCGACGACGACGACGGCCTTGGGGCGGACCATCACCGACCCGGCGGTGAGCACCTTGGACTTGTCGACGTCCGCGACGAACTGCGCGACGTAGTCGTTGGCGGGCTCGGAGAGGATCTGCTCCGACGTGCCGATCTGCACGATCCGGCCGTCGCGCATCACGGCGATGCGGTCGCCGAGGCGCATCGCCTCGTTGAGGTCGTGGGTGATGAAGACGATCGTTTTGCCCAGGCTCTGCTGCAGTTCGACGAGCTGGTCCTGCATCTCGCGGCGGATGAGCGGGTCGAGCGCGGAGAACGCCTCGTCCATGAGCAGGACGTCGGTGCCCGCGGCCAGGGCCCGGGCCAGGCCCACGCGCTGGCGCATGCCGCCGGAGAGCTCGGCGGGCAGGTGGTCCTCCCAGCCGCCGAGGCCGACCATCTCCAGCGCCTCGCCGGCACGTCGCCTGCGCTCGGCCTTGCCGACGTCCTGGACGGCCAGGGGGTACGCGGCGTTGTCGATGATCGTGCGGTGGGGCAGGAGCGCGAAGTGCTGGAAGACCATGGAGACGCGTTGCTGGCGCAGGGTCCTCAGCTCGCGTGCGGAGACCGCCCCGAGGTCGGCGTCGCCGAGCCGCACGGTGCCGGCCGTGGGGCGCCACAGGCCGTTGAGCATCCGGATCAGCGTCGACTTGCCCGACCCTGACAGGCCCATCACGACGAACGTCTCGCCGGCCTCGACGGAGAAGCTGGCGTCGATCACGGCCGGGGTGCCGAGGGGTCGGACCACCTCCCGGTCGGCGCCTGCCCGGAGCTGACGGACCGCCTCGGCCGGTCGTCGCCCGAAGACCTTGTACACACCGTCTGCCGTCAGGATCGCCACGTTTCGTATACCTCATCGCCTCACGAGGGTCGGTCGCGGTTGGTGCGCGGCCGCCGGGGGCCTCGCGTCCGGGGGAGTGGCAGCGGGCCGCCGACCACCCTGACGGCTCCTGCCTGGGGCGTCCACCCGGACATTTCGGACGAAATCGGGCACCAGCAGGTACGCGCGACGGCGAATCGAGCGCTGACCTGCAACGATGGCTTTGCAGTGCTGTGACCAAGTCGTGACCTTGAGCACCCGGGGTTCACCCTGCCCACCACCCGATCGGACGAGCCCGGCGCCCGCGCGGCCGGGGGGTGGGCGGGTCGGGCTCGTGGGCGTCGGCGTAGCATGGGGCTGCTTGGCGCAGGTGATGCCGTCGGCCCGGAGGGGCCGCGCCGGGCGAAGGCGAGCCGCCGTGGTCAACCGCGGCCGGCGTCGTCCACCCCTGCCCTGCGCGCCAGTCGCGCCGTCCACCTGAGGTGACGCATGGTCCAGCACAGCTCCGTCCAGCAGCTCGACGAGGTCCCCGGCCGGTTCAAGGTCCGTGAACTGTCCCTCGCCGCCGCCGGGCGCCACCAGATCCGCCTGGCTGAGCACGAGATGCCCGGCCTGATGGCGCTGCGCGCCGAGTACGCGGCGACGCGGCCGCTCGCCGGCACCCGCATCGCGGGGTCGCTGCACATGACCGTGCAGACGGCCGTTCTCATCGAGACGCTCACCGCCCTCGGTGCCGAGGTGCGCTGGGCGTCCTGCAACATCTTCTCCACCCAGGACGAGGCGGCCGCCGCGGTCGCCGTCGGCCCGGACGGCACGCCGGAGGACCCGCGCGGGGTGCCCGTGTTCGCCTGGAAGGGCGAGACGCTCGCCGAGTACTGGGACTGCACCGAGGAGATCCTCACCTGGCCGGACGGCCAGGGGCCGACGGCGATCCTCGACGACGGCGGTGACGCGACCCTGCTCGTGCACTCCGGGGTGGAGTACGAGGCGGCCGGCGCGGTGCCCGCCGACCTCCAGCCGGGCGACCCGGGCTACTCCGTGGAGCACAACGTCGTCCTCGGTGTGCTGCGACGGTCCTTCGCGGCCGACCCCCGGCGATGGACCCGCATCGCGGAAGGGATCACCGGCGTCAGCGAGGAGACGACCACCGGTGTGCACCGCCTGTACCAGCTCGCGGAGGTGGGGCGGCTGCTCTTCCCGGCGATCAACGTCAACGACTCGGTGACGAAGAGCAAGTTCGACAACAAGTACGGCATCCGGCACTCGCTGCCGGACGGGCTGAACCGCGCGACCGACGTGCTCATCGGCGGCAAGGTCGCCTTCGTCGCGGGGTACGGCGACGTCGGCAAGGGGGCCGCGGAGGCACTGCGCGGCCAGGGCGCGCGCGTCGTCGTCTCCGAGGTCGACCCGATCTGCGCACTCCAGGCGGCGATGGACGGCTACCAGGTGGCCCGGCTCGAGGACGTCGTCGGCGAGGTCGACTTCGTCATCACCACCACCGGCAACAAGGACGTCGTTCGCGTCGAGCACATGGCCGCGCTCAAGGACAAGGCGGTGGTCGGCAACATCGGCCACTTCGACAACGAGATCGACATGGCCGGGCTGGCGGCGGTGCCCGGGATCGTGCGGACCGAGATCAAGCCGCAGGTCCACGAGTGGACCTTCCCTGCCGACGGCGAGCGGCCCCAGCGGTCCGTGATCGTGCTGTCCGAGGGTCGGCTGCTCAACCTCGGCAACGCGACGGGCCACCCCTCGTTCGTGATGAGCAACTCGTTCTCCAACCAGGTGATCGCGCAGATCGAGATCGCCCGCGGCGGGTACCCCCTCGGCGTGCACCGGCTGCCGAAGGTGCTCGACGAGAAGGTGGCGCGGCTGCACCTGGACGCGCTGGGAGTCCGGCTCACCGAGCTCACCAAGGAGCAGGCGGAGTACATCGGCGTCGAGGTGGCCGGCCCCTACAAGCCCGAGCACTACAGGTACTGACCCGGCGGCGGGCACCTCGCGCGATACTCGATCCATGGGGCGACGGGGGCGAGCGGGCGTCACGGCGGCGCTGGCGCTCGCCGTGGTGCTCGCCGTCGTGCTCGGTGGGTGCGCCCCCGCGCAGCCCCCGGCGCCCGAGGTGGTGCAGGTGCAGGCGACGCCGGCGGTCGCACGCGCGCTGCCCCCGGCCCGTTCCGCGTCCGCCCTCCCGATGTACGCGTCGTCCGTCTCGCCGATCGACGAGGCCCTGGCCGCGCGCATGTCGCCGTCCTGGCGGCCCGGCTGCCCCGTGCCGCTCGCGGACCTGCGGTACGTCACGGTGAGCCACGTCGACTTCGACGGCGTGGTGCGCACGGGCGAGCTCGTCGTGCACGCCGACGTGGCCGAGGGCGTCACACGCGTGTTCGCCCAGCTCTTCGAGCTGCGCTACCCGATCCGCTCCATGCGGCTCGTGGACGACTTCGGCGCCGACGACGACGCCTCGATGCGGGCGGACAACACCTCGGCCTTCAACTGCCGTGCGATCACCGGCGGCACCGAGTGGTCCGAGCACGCCTACGGCCGCGCGCTCGACCTCAACCCGGTGGAGAACCCGTTCGTCGTCGGGAGCCACGTGGCGCCGCGGGCGGGCCGCGCGTTCGCGTCCCGCCCGGACGAGCCCGGCGTCGTGCACGCCGACGACGCCGTGGTGCGCGCCTTCGCGGCGGAGGGCTGGCAGTGGGGCGGGTACTGGGCCCCGCCGCGCGCCAAGGACTACCAGCACTTCTCGACGACGGGGCGCTGAGGCCGCGCGTCCCGTCCGACCCGGCCGGGGCATCCGCTAGCGTCCCTCGGGTGGGCACGCGGATCGGCACGGCAGCGCTGCTGTCGGTGGTGCTGACGGTGCTGCTGGTGGGGTGCGCGGGAGCGGACGACCCGCCCGACGACGCCCGGCCCTCGCCTTCGGGGACCGCCCGCACGACCCCGTCCCCGGCCGCGCCGGAGCCGCCCGCGCCGGGGCCGCTCGAGGCCTACCTCTTCGGCGACGCCGTCAGCTCCGCCGAGGGCTGGGTCACCGAGATCACGCGGCGGGAGAACCTCACGGCCGCCTGCATGGCCGAGCTCGGCTTCGAGTACACGCCCCAGGTGCCCGCCGTCGACCAGATCACCGTGCTCGACGGG
>JAEWQZ010000280.1 GCA_023460255.1 Actinomycetes bacterium | reverse complement strand
GCGCACGACGTCGTCGTCTCGGCCCTGCCGACGACGGCCCGCGGCGACATCGGGGCGGTCACCTCCCGCGGGCGGCTGGTGCGCCTGCCCGTGCTCGACCTGCCCGCGATCCCGCCGACCGACGGGCCGCCGTCGCTCTCCGGTGGCGTGCCGGTGTCCGAGGTGCTCGAGCTGCTGCCCGGCGAGCGCGTCCTCGCGCTCGCGTCGCTGGGCGCGGATGCGCCGACGCTCGCCGTCGGCACCGCGGCCGGCGTCGTCAAGCGCGTGCGCTCGGAGGACCTGCCGCGCGGCGACGCGTGGGACGTCATCGAGCTGGCGGACCGCGACGAGGTCGTGGGCGCGGTGCCCGTCGCCGATGACGACACGCTCGTCTTCGTCACCTCCGACGCGCAGCTGCTGCACTTCGCGGCCTCCGCGGTCCGGCCGCAGGGCCGCCGGGCGGGCGGCATGGCCGGCGTGAAGCTCGCCGCCGACGCGCGGGCCGTCTTCTTCGGGGCCGTGCCGGCGGGGACCGCCGACGACGCCGTCGTCGTGACGGTCGCGGGGTCGGGCGACGCCCTGCCGGGCACCCAGGCGGGGACGGCGAAGGTCTCCCCGTTCGCCGCCTACCCCGGCAAGGGTCGAGCCACGGGCGGGGTGCGGGCGCACCGGTTCCTCCGCGGGGAGGACGCCCTCATCGTCGCCTGGGTGGGGCCAGGGCCCGCCCGTGCGTCCGGCTCTGCGGGCCAGGCCATCGAGCTGCCCGACGTCGACCCACGCCGCGACATGTCGGGTCGTCCGCTCCCGGCGCCCGTGCACACCGTCGGCTGAGCACCGCGGGTCCCTGCCGGCGACTGCCGGTGTCCCCGGTCCCGTGAGCGGTCACGGCATGTGTGACAGGACGCCCCGGAGACGGCCGGCGGTCAGTCCGCCAGCACCGTCAGGTCGACGTGGTCGACGGCCCAGACGCCGTCGACCAGCTGTGTGCGGTACGCCATCGATATCGCGTACTCCTCGTCGGTGCCCGCCCGGTAACGCTCGACGACCTCCACCTCGGCCGTGTCGACGTCGACGACGACGACGCCTTCGACCTCGAGGAGGAGGGGCCCTCGGGCGGCGTGCGCGGCCGCCTCCTCGGCGAACTCGTCGCACGTCGCCGAGCCGAGGTACATGTCGCCCCGGAAGAACGCGGTGGTCGCCGCGACGTAGTCGGCACACGACGCGTCGGCGCGCGCCGCGAAGAGGGCCAGCACCGCGTCGGACGGGCCGCGCTCCGGCGCCGTGCCCGGCGTCGCGGCGACGGCAATCCCCGTGCAGCCCATGACGACCACGGCGAGCGCCGGCCACGGTGGGCGCTTCACGGTGCCGTCTGCGGTGCCGGCCACGATGCCGCAGCGCCGGGGGTGGCCGCCCGTCCGCCCGGGAGCCGGATGATCATGCGTCGAGCGTAGGACGCGCGGCGACGGGCGGCCCTGTCGTCCGGCGCTCAGATCTCCACGCTGTACAGGACCTCGCCGTGGAACGGCTCGTACCCGAGCCGCTCGTAGAGCCCGTGGGCGCCGGTGGGGTTGGCGGTGTCGACGCCGAGCACCGCGTACGCCATGCCGTCGTCGCGGAACGCGGCCATCGCGCGGGCGAGGAGGGCTACCGCGACGCCCCGGCCGCGCCACGCGGGGCGCACCCCGACGAGGTCCGTGTAGCCGAAGGTGAATCCCACCACCGGCCAGTCGAGCTCGTACCGCCCGGACATCGTGTAGCCGAGGACGGCACCGTCGTCGTCGAGCGCGACGAAGCTCCACGCCGGCGCGAAGTGCGGGCCGTGCTTCCAGTCCTCGGGCGCGCGGGGCTCGGAACCCCAGTGGTCGGCGAAGGCGTCGTTGTGCGCCAGCCGCACCGCCTCGTCCAGGTCGGGACGCCAGGGCTCGACCCGGACGCCCTCGACGACGACGTCCGGCAGCGGCGCCGACAGGTCGCGGCGCATCTGCGTGTACCAGCGGATGGGGCTGAACCCGGCGGCCGCGTAGAGCCGCCGGTGGTCGCGCGCCTCCTCGTCGACGTAGACCGCGAGGCGGCCGGGCAGGTCCTTGCCCGACTCCGCGAGCATCTGCCGGCCGCGGCCCTCCATCCAGGCGAGCACGGCACGCCCGATGCCCCGTCCGCGCCACGCCGGGTCGACCGAGCCGCGCAGGAACGCCCGGACGGTCCGCTCGTCTCCCGGGCGCACGGTGACGAGGCCGTAGGCGCGCAGGGCGCCGTCCTGGTCGAAACCACCGAGGCTGTCCCGTTGGAGGTCGCGCCACGGCTCGGCGAACGCCTCGACGAGTTCCTCGCGCGAGGTGCGCGCGGGTGTCGCGTCCGCCTCCTCGACGACGGCGAGCAGGCCGTGCAGCGCGTCGACGTCACCGTGCTGCAGGGGCCGCCACGAGAGCTCGAGGTGCGCCGGAGGGACCTCGAGCACCGAGGGGGGGTCCGCTCGCACGGCGAGGGGCTCGGGAGTCACGGGCACCAACCTAGCGAGAGGTCAGGCGTCGATGCGTGCCCGGTCGAGCTCGCCCGCCCCGGCGACGATGAAGTCGCGGCGCGGGGCGACGTCCGAGCCCATGAGGAGCTCGAAGACCTGCTCGGCCGCTGCCGCGTCGTGCGCGGTCACCCGCCGCAGCGTGCGACGGCGCGGGTCCATCGTCGTCTCGGCGAGCTGGTCGGCGTCCATCTCGCCGAGGCCCTTGTAGCGCTGGATGTCGTCCTTGTAGCGCTTGCCGGACTTGTCGAGGCGGCGCAGCGTCTGGGCCAGCTCCGCCTCGGAGTACGTGTAGAGGTACTCCGACTTCTTGGCCCCGCTCCCGACCAGCTCGATCCGGTGCAGCGGCGGAACCGCCGCGTACACCCGGCCGGCGTCGACGAGCGGGCGCATGTACCGGTAGAAGAGCGTGAGCAGCAGCGTGCGGATGTGGGCGCCGTCGACGTCGGCGTCCGTCATCATGACGATCTTGCCGTAGCGGGCCGCCTCGATGTCGAAGGAGCGGCCGGACCCCGCGCCGATCACCTGGATGATCGCCGCGCACTCGGCGTTCTTCAGCATGTCCGAGACTGAGGCCTTCTGGACGTTGAGGATCTTGCCCCGGATCGGCAGCAGCGCCTGGAAGTCCGACGAGCGGGCGAGCTTCGCGGTGCCGAGGGCGCTGTCACCCTCGACGATGAAGAGCTCGCTGCGGTCGACGTCGTCGCTGCGGCAGTCCGCCAGCTTCGCCGGGAGCGCGGAGGTCTCCAGGGCGTTCTTGCGCCGCGAGATCTCCTTCTGCTTGCGCGCGGACAGTCGGGCCCGCATCTCCGCGACGACCTTGTCGAGCAGGAGGGCGGACTGGGCCTTGTGGTCGCGCTTCGTCGACGTGAGCAGGGCGGTGAGCTCGGTCTCGACCACCTTGGCGACGATGCCGCGCACCGGCCCCGTGCCGAGGACCTCCTTGGTCTGGCCCTCGAACTGCGGCTCCGCGAGCCGCACCGTGAGGACGGCGGTGAGCCCGGCGAGGATGTCGTCCTTCTCGATCCGCTCCCCCGCCGTCTCCTTCGCGCCCAGCTTGAGGCGCCGGGAGTTCGCCTCCACCTGCTTGCGGAGCGTCTTGACCAGCGCCTGCTCGAAGCCGGCGAGGTGCGTGCCGCCCTTCGGGGTCGCGATGATGTTGACGAACGAGCGCACCTCGGTGTCGTAGCCCGTCCCCCAGCGCAGCGCGACGTCCACCTCGCACCGGCGCTCGACGGCCTGCGACGTGAGGTGCCCGCGGTCGTCGAGCATCGGTACGGTCTCGGTGAACGTCCCCTCCCCGGCGAGCCGCCACGTGTCGGTGAGCGGGGCGTCGGGCGCGAGGAACTCGACGAAGTCCACCGCCCCGCCACGGGCGACGAAGGTCTCCTCGTGCGGGCCGTCGGCCCCCGGCGTGCCGGGCATCCGCCGCTCGTCGCGGACCAGCACCCGCAGGCCGGGCACGAGGAACGTCGTCTGGCGCACCCGCGAGACGAGCTCGTCGTAGGAGAAGGTCGCCGACGCCGGGAAGATCTGGCGGTCGACCCAGTAGCGCACGCGCGTGCCCGTGCGGCCCTTGGCCACCTTGCCGACGACGGCGAGCTCCGACGCCTCGACGAACGGGGTGAAGGCCGCCTCGGGGCCTGGCGCGCCCCCGTCGTCGTAGACGCCGGGCTCCCCACGGTGGAACGTCATCCGGTAGGTCCGCCCACCGCGGTCGACCTCGACGTCGAGCCGAGCGGACAACGCGTTGACGACGCTGGCCCCGACGCCGTGCAGACCGCCCGACGCACCGTAGGAGCCGCCCCCGAACTTGCCTCCGGCGTGCAGCTTGGTGAAGACGACCTCGACGCCGCTCAAGCCGGTCTTCGGCTCGATGTCCACGGGGATGCCGCGTCCGTTGTCCCCGACCTCGACCGAGCCGTCGGCGTGCAGCACGATGTCGATCTGGTCGCAGTGCCCGGCGAGCGCCTCGTCGACGGCGTTGTCGATGATCTCCCACACGCAGTGCATCAGGCCCCGGGAGTCGGTGGTGCCGACGTACATCCCGGGGCGCTTGCGCACCGCCTCGAGCCCTTCCAGGACCGAGAGGTGCCGCGCGGTGTAGCTGGACTCCGACAACGTGCTCGTCACCCCTCGAGGGTAAGTGGTGGCGCGGGATGCTCCGGGCAGGCGTGCCGGTGGACGGCGCGCCTCGTCGCGTCGCGGACGCTCCGAGGCGTGGGACCGCTCGGGCGGTCCGGCCCGCAGCCCGGGGGGTGATACCGCTTCGCGGGTAGCGAACGCCGACCCCCGATGCGGCCGATCCGCGACGCGGATGGTTACATGGAGCCGTGACCACGACGACACCGACCCCGCTCACCGCAGCCGACCGCTGCGACCGGTGCGGCGCGCAGGCGTACGTCCGCGTGGTGCTGGCCAGCGGCGAGCTCTACTTCTGCGCCCACCACGCGCGTCGGCACGCGGCCGCGTACGCCGACCTCGCCGTGCACGTGCAGGACGAGACCGAGCGGCTCCGCGAGGAGCACGGCGCCGCCGCGCGCTGACGCCCGCCACCCTGATGACCCAGGTCCGGCCGGCGCAGCCCGGCCGGACCTGTCACGTCCCGGACGTCGTGCGACCGTGAGGAAGGGCTGAGATGGACCTCGTCGCGATCGGCGTCGGCCTGGCCGTCCTGGTCGGCCTCGTCGGCATCGTCCTTCCGGTCCTGCCCGGGTCGCTCATCATCGCCGGGGCCGTCCTCGTCTGGGCGATCGACACCGGCGGGTGGGCCTGGGCGGTCCTGGCCGTCGTGGTCGTCCTGCTGGCCGTCGGCTGGTCCGCGAGCTATCTCGTCCCGGGACGCAAGGTCGCGACCAGCGGGGTGCCGCGGTCCACGTTCGTCGTGGCCGGCCTCGCGGGGCTCGTCGGCTTCTTCGTGCTGCCCCTCGTCGGCCTCTTCGTGTTCTTCCCAGCCGGTCTGTACCTCATGGAGTACCGCCGCCTGCGCGACCGCTCGGCCGCGTGGGCGTCCGCGTGGCTCGCCATCAGGATGACCGCGCTCGGGATGCTCATCGAGCTCTCGCTCGCCCTGGTTGCCGCCGCCACCTGGCTCGTCGCGGAGCTGACGGTCTTCAGCGGCTGACGGCGGGATCACCCGCGCTGTCGATCAAGGAGCGGGCGGAGACCGTCGATATCCGTTCCGAGGACTCCTCCTCGTGATCGGAGCCTGCGATGGCCGTCCCCCGTCCGTTCCTGGTCCTCGGCGCCGCTCTCCCCCTCCTGCTGGCGGCCGGGTGCTCGGTCGCCGGGCCGGACGACGGACCCCGCCCGCCCCGGACCGACCAGGTGTCGGGGCCGGTCAAGACCCACCAGGTGGACCCGCCGGTCGAGGAGCCGACGCCCGAGCCCACCGACGACGGGACGCTCGACGCTCGCGCGGCCTACGACGCCCTGGACGCCGCCGTGAGTCCCTCCAACGCGCTCATCGACGAGTGGAACGCTGCGGTGGAGGGCGAGGACTGGCCGCGGCTGCGCACGCTGGCGAGCCAGCTGGCCGACTCGCTGCGCGAGCTGCAGACCAGCGTGCTCCTGATCCCGTGGCCCACGGAGTCGGCGAGCCTCGCGAGGGACTTCGCCGTCGCCCTGGACCTGGAGATCGACTGGTACTCGGTCGTCGCGCAGACGACCGACGACGCCGCGACGATGGATGCGGTCCAGGCACCCTGGTCCAGCGACGCCGTGGACGCCTCGGACGCGCTGTGGGAGTCCCTGGAGGGATCCGGCGACTGAGTCGCCGGCGGCTCAGTCGAGGTAGTCCCGCAGCACCTGGGACCGGCTCGGGTGGCGCAGCTTCGACATCGTCTTGGACTCGATCTGCCGGATGCGCTCACGGGTGACCCCGTAGACCTTGCCGATCTCGTCGAGCGTCTTCGGCTGGCCGTCGGTGAGCCCGAACCGCATGGACACGACGCCCGCCTCCCGCTCGGAGAGCGTGTCGAGGACCTGATGGAGCTGCTCCTGGAGCAGGGTGAAGCTGACGGCGTCGGCCGGCACGACGGCCTCGGAGTCCTCGATGAGGTCGCCGAACTCGCTGTCGCCGTCCTCGCCGAGCGGGGTGTGCAGCGAGATCGGCTCGCGGCCGTACTTCTGGACCTCGACGACCTTCTCCGGGGTCATGTCGAGCTCCTTGGCGAGCTCCTCCGGGGTCGGCTCGCGGCCGAGGTCCTGGAGCATCTGCCGCTGCACGCGGGCGAGCTTGTTGATGACCTCGACCATGTGCACGGGGATGCGGATGGTGCGCGCCTGGTCGGCCATCGCGCGGGTGATCGCCTGGCGGATCCACCAGGTGGCGTACGTGGAGAACTTGTAGCCCTTGGTGTAGTCGAACTTCTCGACTGCCCTGATCAGGCCGAGGTTGCCCTCCTGGATGAGGTCGAGGAAGAGCATGCCGCGGCCCGTGTAGCGCTTGGCGAGCGAGACGACGAGGCGCAGGTTGGCCTCGAGCAGGTGGTTCTTCGCGCGACGTCCGTCCTGGGCGATCCACTCGAGCTCGCGGCGCAGCTTCGGCTCGAGGCCGCTCCCGGTGGCGGCGAGCCGCTCCTCGGCGAAGAGCCCCGCCTCGATCCGCTTCGCGAGCTCGACCTCCTGCTCGGCGTTGAGGAGCGCCACCTTGCCGATCTGCTTGAGGTAGTCCTTGACCGGATCCGCCGTGGCGCCGGCCGTGACGACCTGCTGGGCGGGCGCGTCGTCGTCGTCCGCGTCGGAGTAGGTGAAGCCCGTGTCCTCGGTCTCCTCCTCAGCAGCGGCGGTGGCCGGAGCAGCGGCGGCGGCGACCGGGGCGTCGGGCGTCGCCTCGACGGCCTCGTCCTCGACCGGCTCGACGACCTCGGCGTCCTCCGCCTCGTCCGTCGCGTCCGGGTCGTCGGTCACGTCTGCGTCGTCGACGACGACCTCCTCGTCGAGGTCCTCGGGCCGGACGTCCTCCGGCTCCTCCTCGACGTCCTCGTCCTCGACGTCCGTCGCCGCTGCGGGCGGGGCGTCCTTGGGGGCGCGGTCCTTCGTGG
>JAEWQZ010000279.1 GCA_023460255.1 Actinomycetes bacterium | reverse complement strand
TCCCGGGGGTGCTGAGCCGGCCGGCCCGGGAGGCCCTCCACCGTGCCCGCGCGGCGGGGTGCACCGTGCGGATCCTGGGTGGCGCCCCCGGGACCGCCGTCGACGCCGACGTGGTCTGCCGGCTGCTCGTCACGGCCCTGGCGGCGGGTCCGCCGCCCCGGGAGCTCGTGCTCAGCGTCGACCCGTCCGGGGGGCCGTCCGTCGGGCTCGTCACCACCCCCGGCGACGACGTCCGGGCCGACGCACTGCGCCAGGAGCTCGGGCCGGCGCTGTCGGTCCTCGACTCCACGGCCGACGCCACGTGGGTGGAGGTCGCGCGCTGATGCCACCAGCACTGGGGACGTCCCACCGGGACCGAAGCCTGTGATCATGGCGTGCGTGGGTCAGCCGCCCCGCGGCAGACGAGGCCGGGAGCAGTGTCGATGCGGATCGAGGACGTGCGCGTCATGTGCGACGCCCCGCTCCAGGACGTGCGGGGGCGGATCGACGGCGCCCTGCGCGACGCCGGTGCCCTCGAGCTGGGACCGGTGACCTTCACCGACCCGCCGTTCGACACGGTGCTCGGCGAGGACCCCGACGTCGCCGTCGCCGCGTCGAGGCTCGGCGCGACGGGCGGGTGGGCCGTCCACGCGTACGTCTGGGACCGCGGCGCGACGCGTGAGGTGCTGCTGCACCCGCTCGGGGACGGCAGGGCCCGCGCGCTCTGGAACGGCCGGCGAGGCCGGGCCCAGACCCGGGCGAGCCGTCGCGTGGTCGACCGGGTCGCGGCGTCGCTCAGCGACGTCGGCCGGTGAGGGCCACGGCCCGCGCCGGCCAGGCCTGACGTCAGACGACCTGGCTGAACATCACCGCCGCGCAGCGGCACGGCGGGTCACCGCACTCCGGGCAGCGGAAGCCCTCCCGGACGCTGTCGTCGGTCCAGTAGTCGGGGACCTCCGCGAACCGGGCGAAGCCGCGCCGCTCCAGCACGCCCCTGATGTTCACCGTCTCGCCGCGCTTCCACGCCACGCTGCACAGCGCGCGCACGCCGCGGCGCCGGAACTCCGTGATGCACGCGTCGGTCAGGCGCGTCCCGATGCCGCGCCCGTGGAACGCCGGGGCGACGGCCACCGTCTTCACGACGCCGACCTCCCCGGCGAGCGCGAGGTGCCGCGGAAGGGGGACGCGCATCAGCTCCCGCACCTCCTCGGGGCTCCGGACCAGCCCGACGGCGAACCCCACGAGCCGGCCGTCGAGCTCGGCGACGTGGATGAAGCTGCGCTCGGCCTCGTCGGTGCGACGCAGGTCGTCGGCGCCCACGTACCCCTCACCCAGCTGCTCGTCCGAGATCTGGAGGACGGCGAGGAGGTCGTCGGGGACGCCCGGGCGGGTGGTCACGGCATCGGTCTGCGGGAAGAACGTGTACCGCCCCGAGGTGATCGAGTCGTTGACCGAGTCGTAGCCCGACCACAACCCCACCATGTGCCGGTCGTTGTGGATCCGCAGGAAGAAGTTGCCGACCCCGCGGTCGACGGGGTCCTTGGCGACGTAGACGCCGTGGATGAAGCCGGACTCGGAGAGCTCCCCCTGCAGGAGCCACTCGCGGTCCCCCATCACGGTGGTCCCGGTGATCCGTCGGCCGCGCTGGTTCAGCGTCGCGGGGGCCGTCGCCACGTACCGGTCGCCGTCCTCCTCGTCCTCGAACTTGGTGATGTACTGCCCGGCGACGGGGAACCGGCGCTGGAGCAGCCACTCGTTCAGCCGGCGCGTCACGAAGAACATCCCGCTGACGACGAACCCGCCCATCAGGCCGACGAGGATGTTCTCCCAGGCGACGCCGAGGAAGTCCTGCATGTCCGGCTCCTTCCGGGCACGCCGGATCACGTTCCGGGGGCCCACCGTCCTATCGGCCGGCGCCCCCCGCGCCTGAAGAGCGGCGCGGGCGGAGCGCTACCGGAGGTGGCTCCGGACGACTCCCGCTTCTTGGTGCTCAGCGGCAACGACGCCGTGTTCCGAGTCCCGTTCCAGGCGCGCGTGAACCCTCCGTCACCGAGGGCGACGAGGGTGACCTCACGAGCGTCGCCGTGGTCGTGCACGTAGACCTGCACAGCCCACTGACCGCCGAGCAACGAACCCCCGCTCCCGACGACCTCGATGCTCGCCCGGTCGTCGAACCCCGAGAGTGCTCCCGAGCCGCTGACGATGTCGTCGATCGAAGCGGCCTTGGCGGCTGCGAACCCAGCCTGGAGGGCCCGCCCGATCTCCGCGACGGACTTGGTCGTGGTGAAGGAGTCCTCGGACGTCTTGAAGCCCACTGTCGGTTCCTCTCTCGGTCGGGGTCGCGTCGTGCGCTGCGATCATCGCGACGAGGGCCCCACGGGACGCGGGGTCGTTCAGTAGACCTCGCGGCCGCAGTAGGGGCACTTGTACGCGTCGTTCGCGTGGAACTGGTCCTTGAACACGGTGTGCCCGTTGGCGCACGTCGCCTTGACCTGCCAGTTTCCCGAGGGCGTCTTGGCTGCTTCCGTCTTGAACATCTCTCACCTCTGGTGCTGTGGACCCCGAGGAGCTCGGCGAAGGAGCCCTCGACGTCGTCGACGCGGCCCGGTCGCCGCCCGCGCCCCTCATCGTGGCGAGATCGCTCAGGCCGGCCCAGTCCCCACATGTGGGGACCGGCGCGCAGCTGCTGCCCCGGGCCGGTGCCCTGCCCTCACCGCGCCGGCCCGTACTCGAGCTCGCCGCCCTCGGTGATCGTCAGCCGCCATCCCGGGCAGAGGTCCTCCTCGAGCCGGCCCAGTCGCTCGCCGCCGGCCGTCTCGACCGTCAGGACGGCCGGCAGACACTCCTGGGCGACCTCGACGACGGCGTGGCCCGGCCCGTCGACGCGGTGCCGGCTCTCCGTCCCGGTCTCGATGTCGACCATCACGGCGTCCGAGCTCCGGTTCTCGATGCGCACGGTCGGCTCGGCCGCGTCGTAGACGCCGCATCCCACGAGCACGACCGATGCGGCGGTGGCCGTGAGCAGGGCTCGGACGTACGTAGCGGTCACCTCATGTCCTCCCTTGCCGGTGGCCCCCGCCTCGCTCGCACGTGGCTAAGCGCCGCCCCGGGTGGACCCACGCACCACGAGGCTGACGGGTGCGACGACGTGCTCGGCCGGACCCTTCCAGCCCGACATCTGGCGGTGCAGCAGCCCGACCGCCGCCTCGGCCACGCCCGCGCGGTTGACGTCGACCGACGTGATGCCCGGAGGGATGAAGCGCGACATGTCGAGGTTGTCGAACCCGACGAGCTGGACGTCGTCGGGGATGCGCAGCCCGCTCTCCGCCAGGGCGGCCAGCGCCCCGAGGGCAACGATGTCGGTGACGGCGAAGACCCCGTCGAAGGGCAGCCCCGAGGCGATGACCTCGCGCATCGCCTCGCGACCACCGAGAGACGTGTAGTCGCTGACGGGCACGACGTAGGCCGGATCGGCCGCGAGGCCCGACTCGCGGCACGCGTTCTCCCACCCGACGCGGCGGTCAGTGGTCATCATGTGTGCGCCGTCGGACGAGCACCCGAGCGCGATGATGCGGCGCGATCCGCGCTCGATCATGTGTGCCGTGGCGAGGCGGGCACCCGACTCGTTCGCCAGGCGCACGTGGTTGAGGTGGTCGGGAACGTCGCGCTCGCCCAGCAACACGATCGGCTTGGACGTGGGAACCCGCCCCAGCTGCTCCAGGTCGAGACCGGCGATGGACAGCAGGACCCCGTCGTAGATCTGCAGGCGCGCGACGCTCAGCGCCTCCATCTCCTGCTGCGGGTTCGCGCTCGTCCGTTCGAGGACGAGGTGACGCCCCTCCGCCTCGATGAGCGGTGCGACATGGTCGGCGAGCTCGCCGAAGTAGTCGTGGAAGCTCGGGACGACGAAGGCGACGGTGTCGGTCCGGCCGGCCCGCAGGTGCCGCGCCGTCAGGTTGACCTCGTAGCCGAGGGCTTCGACGGCTGCCATGACGCGGGCGCGCGTCGGCTCGCCGACGGGAACCCGCTCGTTGAGGACGTTCGACACGGTCATCACCGAGACACCGGCCGCGCGGGCCACATCCGCCATCCGCACCATGCGCGACCTCTTCCCGCGACATCCCGCCGGTTCAGCGTGCGTTCGTCAGACCCGCACGCCTCGGCCACGCCGCCGAGGCGCGCCCAATATATCGATAAAACGCTGGAGCGCAAGAGCCCTTCGCACCCCGCCATGATCGACGGCGCCCCGGACATGGTCGTGACCATTTCGAGACGCGCGAGGGCTTGACGGCCTTCCGGAGGCGTCTCTACTTTAACGCTAAAATCCCGCCGGGATGAGGACGCCCAGCCCAACCGAGCGTCCGCCGTGCACGGGTTCCGGTCACAGTCGACCGGAACTGATCTCAAGGGAGAGACCTCGGTGCGTACCGCAAGAAGGAAGTTGTCAGCACTTGCCCTCGTGGCAGCACTGTCCGCGACCCTCGTCGCCTGCAGCTCGGAAGAGGAGCCGGACGACGGTCCCTCGACGCCCGCCGTCATCCCCGAGGGCGATCTCGCGGACGCGTCGGGAACGCTGACCCCCGGCGACCCGACGACGCTCTCGGTCTGGATCACGACGGCGAACCAGGCACCTGCCGCCGACAACAAGATCACCGCACTGCTCGAGGAGCAGCTCGGTGTGACCCTGAACTACGAGATCGTCACCCCGGACAACGTGGACCAGAAGATCGGTGTCATGCTCGCCGGTGGCCAGTTCCCCGACCTCGTCGGCACCACCGACCTGCAGATGCGTCTCCTGGAGGGCGGTGCCCTGCTGCGCCTTGACGACATGCTGGCCACCGGGGACTACCCCAACCTCGCCACGCACGTCGAGGACGACATCAAGAAGATGAGCTACACGGGTGGCGAGGTCGAGGACGGCCTGTACATCTTCCCGAACTACAACCGCTTCTACGGCGAGCCCACGGGCGGCACCTACTTCGGCCCCGCGTTCTGGATCCAGAAGCGTGTGCTCGAGGACGCCGGCTGGCCGGACATCGAGAACATGACGCTCGAGCGGTACTTCGAGCTCATCGAGGACTTCGTGGCGGAGAACCCCGAGACGGACGGGCTTCCGACCGTCGGCTTCGAGGTCCTGGCGTCGACCGGCCGTGAGTGGGGCATGACCAACCCGCCGGCGCTGCTGGCAGGCTCCCCGAACAACGGTGGCGTGATCGTCGACGAGGACGGCAACGCGGAGATCTACGCCAACAAGGACATCGCGCGGGACTTCTACGAGGTCCTCAACGAGAACTACGCCAAGGGTCTCGTCGACCCCGAGTCCTTCACCCTGACGTACGACCAGTACGTCGCGAAGCTGGCGAACGGCAACGTGCTCGGCATGCACGACCAGGGCTGGAACTTCCAGACCGCCACCCAGTCGCTGCAGAGCGCCGGCAAGGACGAGTACACCTACGTGCCGCTCATGCCCGTCTACGACGGCGTCGAGCCCTGGTACGCCGACCGCCCGGTCATGAACACCAACCAGGGGTTCGGCGTGTCCGTCTCCAGCGACCAGCCGGAGAAGGCGCTGAAGTTCCTCGACCTGATGCTCAGCGAGCCGTGGCAGAAGGTGCTCTCCTGGGGCGTCGAGGGCGAGGACTACCTCGTCGACGACGACGGCATGTTCTACCGCACGGAGGAGCAGCGTGCGAACGCCCGCGACCTCACCTGGCGTGCCTCCAACCGTCTCGAGGCGCTGCTCGACGTGCTGCCCAAGCACAACGGCCAGTTCTCCGACGGCAACGCCTACAGCCCCGACGACCAGCCCACCGAGTTCTTCGCGACGCTGAGCGAGTACGACCGTGGCGTCATGGAGGCGTACGGCAAGCAGACCTGGCTCGAGTTCATGAACCCGCAGCCGGAGAACCCCAAGTACTACCCGGCGTGGAACATCACGCTCTCCGACGAGGCCAACCAGGTCAACCAGCAGCTGACCGACGCCAACGTGCAGAACCTGCCGAGGATCATCGCCGGTGACCCCGACGACTTCGACGCGAACTGGCAGGCGTACGTCGACACCATCAGCAGGATCGACGTCCAGGTGTACGAGGACGCGATCAACGCCGGCATCCAGGACCGCCTCGCCAACTGGTAACAGTCCCCGGGCGATCGATCGTTGTGGGGGGGGCGGGCCCCCCCCAACCACGATCGCGTTCCCGGTCACCACCCACTGCTTCCCGACGACGAGGTTGAACAGATGATCGACTCACCGGCCAACGTGGTGACCGGCACCGGGCCCGAACCGGCCCTGGAGCCCGTGAGCAGCTCACGCGCCCCAGGCGGCAAGGCCCGGAAGAAGAAGACGAAGGACCCCAAGCCCAAGGTCACGTGGGACAGGATCAAGGCGCAGCGGGTCCTGCTGGCAATGGCAGTCCCGCTGCTGCTGTACCAGATCCTGTTCAAGTACGTCCCGGTCTACGGCTGGGCGATCGCCTTCCAGGACTACAAGCCTGGTCGCGGCAGCATCTTCAACCAGGAGTGGGTCGGCTTCGAGAACTTCGTCAACCTGTTCACCGGTGTCAACGGTGAACGGTTCCGCCGGGTCGTGGTCAACACCGTGGGACAGTCCGTCCTGACCCTGATCGTCGGCACGGTCGGGGCCATCGTCCTCGCGCTGCTGCTGAACGAGGTCAAGAACCTGCCGTTCAAGCGGGTCCTGCAGAACATCACCTACATGCCCCACTTCCTCAGCTGGGTGATCGTGGCGAGCCTGGCATCGGTGGCGCTCTCGCTGCCCTCCTCCGGCGGGTTCATCAACCAGGTCCTCCTGAACCTGAACCTCGTCGACGAACCGGTGCTGTTCCTGACCGAGCCGAACTACTTCTGGGGGATCGTCGCCGGGACGAACCTGTGGAAGGAGCTGGGCTGGAACACGATCCTCTACCTGGCCGCGATCACCGCGATCGACCCGAGCCAGTACGAGGCAGCCGAGGTCGACGGGGCCGGGCGCTACCGCAAGATGTGGAACATCACGCTCCCGGGGATCAGGCCCACGATCGTCGTGCTGCTCATCATCAACAGCGGCTGGATCCTGTCCACCAACTTCGAGCTGCCGTACTTCCTCGGCAACGGTCTGATCGCCGAGAAGGCCGAGACCATCGACGTCTTCGTGCTGCGCTACGGCTACCAGCTCGGCAACTACAGCCTCGCCGTCGTCGCAGGCATCTTCAAGACGATCGTCGCCATCATCTTGGTCGGCTCCGCGAACGCGGCGGCCAAGCGCCTCAACCAAGAGACGCTGGTCTAGGAGGCCTTCATGTCAAGCACGTCTGTCGCGAAGCCTCCGGCGCTGAGCGCCGCACCGGGCAGGTCGTCCCGCCGACGGCGGTGGTCGACCGAGCGGATCGTCTTCACGTCGCTCAACACGACCTTCCTCGTGGCTCTCGCCGTGATCACCCTCTACCCGCTGCTGAACACGCTCGCCATCTCCCTGAACGACGGCATGGACGCCGTCCGCGGCGGGATCGGCATCTGGCCGCGCGTCTTCTCACTGCAGAACTACGAAGTCGTCCTCAACATGGACTCGATCTACCAGGCGTTCATCATGAGCGTGCTGAAGACCGTGGTCGTGGTGGTGACGAACCTGTTCTTCACCTCGATGCTCGCCTACGCGCTCAGCCGCAAGGAGTTCATCTTCCGGCGCCCGATCACCCTGATCTTCATCCTGACGCTGTACTTCGACGCCGGTCTGATCCCGAACTACCTGCTCATCAAGGACCTGGGCATGCTGAACAGCTTCCAGGCCTACTGGGTGCCCGTGATCATCAGCGCGTTCAACCTGATCGTCCTGCGCACGTACATGAAGTCGATCCCGGAGGAGATCACCGAGTCGGCACGGATGGACGGCGCGGGCGAGTTCCGTACGTGGTGGCAGATCATCATGCCGCTGTGCAAGCCCGTGCTGGCCGTGATCGGCCTGTTCGTGGCGGTCGGCAGCTGGAACGCCTGGCTGGACACGCTGCTGTACAACTCGGGCGACCCGGCGCTGACCACCCTGCAGTACGAGCTGCAGAAGCTTCTCGCGAGCTCGATGAACGCCGGCGCGAACTCCGCGAACTCCGCAGCCAACCAGGCCGCGGTGGGAGCCGGCGGGCAGCTCACCACACCCATCGCGCTGCGGTCGGCGATCACCATGGTGGCGGCGGTCCCCATCCTGCTCGTCTACCCGTTCCTGCAGAAGCACTTCGTGTCCGGTCTCATGATCGGCTCCGTGAAGGGCTGACGGCGTTCGGCCTCCCGCGCTCCGCGGGAGGCCGAGTCGTCGCCCACCGCGTCGCACACCGAGAGGCCCTGACCATCATCCGCTTCAACCCGGCGTCGCTGCTCTGGCGCATCCTCGACTCGCTGGGCTCCGTCATCCTGGTCAGCCTGCTCTGGCTGGTGAGCGTCGGTCTCGTCGTGACGGCGGGAGCGGGCACGGTCATCGCCTACGAGCTCTGCCGGCGGTACGTCCTGGGCAAGGAAGCGGGCCCGTGGGCCGTCGCCACGAAGGCCTGGCGGCAGAGCTGGAAGCAGGCGACAGTCGTCGGCCTGCTGGCCGCCGGAGTCGCGGCCGTCGGCGTCCTCACGCTCTCCTACCTCCCCACTCTCGGACTGGCCGAGGTCCTGGTGCCGCTCCTCGTCGTCGGGCTCTTCCTGCTGCTCCTGGTCTTCTGGTGCCTCCCCCTCGTCGCCCGCTTCACCAACCCCACCTGGCGCCAGGTGCGCAACGGGCTCACCTTGGGTCTGACGACGCCCAGCCTGACCTTCCTGCTCGCGATCGCCGTCGTCCTCGCCGGCATGGCCATCTGGAACTTCATGCCTGCGGTGTTCGTGGTACCCGGCGTCATACTCGTGTGGTGGTGCTACCTGCTCGAGCGGTTCTTCGTCGCGCGGGGGTACGTGAAGCCGCAGCCGGAGGAGGCGTCGGCCTGACGCCCTGCACCGCCCTCGCCACCACCAGTGATCGACGAAAGGCGTTGTCGTGACGATCCTGCACGTCACCACCACCGGCTCCGACCGCGGTGACGGGTCGGCCGAGGCCCCGTTCCGGACCATCAACCGGGCCGCCCAGGCCGCCATGCCGGGCGACACCGTCGCCGTGCACGAAGGTGTCTACCGGGAGTGGGTGAACCCACCGCGCGGCGGCACGGCCGACGCGCCGATCACCTACCAGGCAGCGGTGGGCCCGGACGGGCGCTTCGAGCCCGTCACGATCTCCGGTGCCGAGGTGGTCACCGACTGGCGCCCCCACCCCGGCGCCGAGGGCCGCGTCTGGGTCACGCAGGTGCCGAACGCGCTGTTCGGGGGGCGCAACCCGTACGCGGAGCGCATCGGCGGGGACTGGTTCTTCGACCAGGTCAACACCTGGCACACGGGCGAGGTGTACCTCGACGGCAGGTCGATGTACGAGTCCCTGACGCTCGGCGGCGTCGAGCACCCCGAGGTCACCCCCGACTCGTTCGACCCGGAGGGCTCGCTGCTGACCTGGTACTGCGAGGTGGGTGACGACGTCACGACGATCTGGGCGAACTTCGGGGGCGCCGACCCGGCCGAGCACGAGATCGAGATCAACGTCCGCACCTTCGTCTTCTGGCCCGCGGCGACGGGGATCGACCACATCACGGTGCGCGGGTTCACCCTGACGAAGGCCGCCACGCAGTGGGCGCCGCCGACGGCGCTGCAGGAGGGCCTGATCGGCCCGCACTGGTCGAAGGGCTGGGTGATCGAGGACAACACGATCACCGACTCGAAGAACGTCGGCGTCTCGCTCGGCAAGGAGGCCAGCACCGGGCAGAACGAGTGGACCGCGGGGGCCGACGGCGCCAAGGGCGGCACGCAGCGCGAGCGCGAGGTGATCCAGCGGGCGCTCGTCCTGGGCGGGCCCGGCGCGGGCGAGCCGCACCCGTGGCACCGGGACCACGTCGGCTCGCACATCGTGCGCCGCAACACGATCCGGGACTGCGAGCAGGCCGGCATCGTCGGGCACCTGGGGGCCGCGTTCTCGACCATCGCCGACAACCACATCTCGCGCATCCACGTGAAGCGACAGTGGCACGGCGCCGAGGTGGCCGGGATCAAGCTGCACGCCGCCATCGACACCGTGATCAGCGGGAACACGATCCATCACACGCACCGCGCGCTCTGGCTCGACTGGCAGGCCCAGGGCACCCTGGTACGGCGCAACGTGTTCTACGCCTCGACGGCCGAGGACTTCATGGTCGAGGTCTGCCACGGCCCGTACCTCGTGGAGTCGAACCTGTTCCTGTCGCCGTGGGCGATCAAGGACATGTCCACCGGTGGCGCCTACGTCCACAACTACATCGCGGGCCGCATCGCGAACTGCACGGAGCACCAGCGGTACACCCCGTACCACGTCCCGCACGGCACGGCCGTCTACGGCGTCTCGAACATCCTCGGCGGCGACAACCGGTTCTACAACAACATCTTCGTCGGTGACGGTGCCACCGGTGAGCCCGACGGGTCGGACGCGCAGGCGGAACCGGCGCTCGCCAGCTTCTGGTCCGGCGCGATCGACATGGACGGAGTGCCCGGCCGGGCGACGTTCACGCCCACCCCGGTCGGCACGTCGCAGTACGACGCCTACCCGACGGCGCAGGAGTACCCGAACGAGCGCGGCAGCGACCTGGCCGGACCACGGCTCCCGGTCTGGATCGAGGGCAACCTCTACGCGGACGGCGCCGAGCCCTTCCGCGCGGAGCCCACGGCCGTGGTGGTCGGTACGTCACCGGTGCGCGTCGAGGTGGTCGACGCCGACGCCGGAACCGTCCGCGTGGACGTGGGCCCCGCGGACGGAGTCGACGCCGTCGCCCCGGTGACGACGGCGCGCCTCGGGACGAGCTACCAGGCCGAGATGCCCTTCACCAACCCCGACGGGTCCGACCTGGACCTGAGCACCGACATCGTCGGGGTTCCGCGGGACCAGGTCGTGCCCGGGCCGTTCGCCGCGTCGGCACCCGCGACCCGGATCCTCGCCGCACCCGGGCCGGCAGCCGCACCCGCACCCGCACCCGGGCCCGCCTGATCGGCGGTCGACGCCGCGGTGTGACGATGCCGCACCTGTCACCTTTGCTACGGTTTGCGAGTCTTGTTGATCATGGCGCGGACCCCGGACCCACCCCTCCCCGCGGACCCCGGGCCATCGCTTCCCGCGAGCCCCACCGCCCCGCAGAAAGAAGCACCGATGATCAGAAGAAGCAGACTCCTCATGTTCGGCACGGCCTGGACCGCCGGGCTCGTCGCCGCCCTCGGCGTGGCCCCCAGCCCCGCCTTCGCAGCGACCTACAACAAGCTCACGGTCGAGGGAGGCGGGGCCGGCAACTGCCTCCAGACCAACTCGCTACTCACGGACGCCAACCTGGCCACCACCGGGTGCACCAACAATCGCTCCCAGTGGGACATCGACTACGTCGACGGGGACCTGCTGGAGGAGGCGGAGGAAGCCGGAGACGGAATATTCAACGACGACGAGACCCAGTACGTCTTCATCCGGAACAATACGGCCAAGAAGCGCGGGAACTCCAACATCTACGTCAGACAGTGCCTGAAGCGCGCATCGGACAACTCCGTCTACGTGGGCAACTGCACGAACACGCTCGACTCGGTCTGGGCTGTCGCTGGCGATATCGACCGCGGATACGCCCTGAGTATTCGTAGTGTGTCCGCATACGAGGACGGCGATGAAACGCTACTCGCGGCAGGTTTCAGAGGATCCGTAGTCCTCGACGACGACGCCAGCGTCCGGGCATGGCACTGGGGAAGCCTGCGGTGACCGCCTGACCGCCCAGCCAGTGGCGCGGCCTACCGCCGGGGCCAGTCCCCCGGGCGGCAGGCCGCGTCGCCGTTCTGCCTGCGTACCACCGATCCGCAACCACCGGCGTACGTAGCGATGAACGCGACCTGCCGTCCGCCCCGGGGCGGACATGAGCGCCTACCGCCCGTAGTAAGTGGCGAGCAGCCGGTTCCAGCCGAAGTCCCATACCTCAGTCTTGACATAGGACCTCGACCTGAAACCGCACGTTGCGAACTGCCCGGTAGTCGCGCTATCGCGGTTCCACCGACTACTGTCAAGAACGAAACCGCCGTAGGTTACGCGCGTCGAGCCGGAACTCGTCGTGCAATAGGTCTTGTAGCCGACATTGGGATGCTCGATGTCCGACTCGGTCCCAGTGACCCAATGCAACACGGTGGCACGAAGCGTCGCTCCATAGTCGTTCCCCGGGTATGGCGCTACGTCCCAGCTCACGTTCACATGCGCTGTGCTGTAGGTGTCGTACCGGACGCCGTCAATGACCGCGATCGTGGAGACCGGCACCAATACTCCGGCCGAGCCAAGCGGCTCCCCGTTCGGGCCCCACCACCTTGTGCGAAGTGGCGCCGTGCAGCCCTGGAGATCGCCGTACACTAGAGTTGCGGCCTCAGCGCTACGAAGGATCGTGGCAAATCCCCCGGCCTCCGGGATCAGTTCGAAGTAACTCTTTAGGACCGTAGTATATGGCGTCCGGAGCGCTCGTAGCCCCTCCACAAAGGTAGCGAAGTAGTCGCTCAACTGCTGGGAAGCCGTGTTGCTCTCGACGATCTCAGCAACGTTGTACACGAGGCTCGACTCCGCACACTCCCTCCAACCGGCGTCTAGCGCGCCACGGTTGATCTCGGTCTGGATATTCATAACCAGATCTGGATTGGCTTCTTCTGCGGGGCCGGCGAGCATCGCAATACCGGCAGAAATCATGTTCTCGTCCGCCGACCAGTCGACGGCCTGCAAGTCGTCGAGCCACGCACAGTCCGCGGCCCCACAAGAGGTGCCATCCGCAGTTGCGACTAGGGCCGCCGCTCCGGGCGCCTCTGCACCGAGGCACAGAGCAACTGCAAGCGCTACCAGAGCAACACGCCGCCGCGGCGGCTGATCCGTCGCGACGAGGTTCGCTGACACATCGGCCTCCCCATTCTCCGCAGCGCAGATCTCGCTGGCCGCCCCCGAGCGAGTCGAAGAGAGGTTATCGGGCTCATCGCAATCGACGGTGTAGGTGGGGTCTGAAGCCGCCGGTCTCGAGGAGCGATCGGGCGATGTAGTTGGTGAGGTTGCGGAAGCCGAGGGCGGAGCCGCGGAGGTGTTCCAGGCGGCCGTTG
>JAEWQZ010000278.1 GCA_023460255.1 Actinomycetes bacterium | reverse complement strand
AGCGGCACGAGGGGGTGCTCCCGCTCGCCGTGGCGGTCGCGCAGGGCGGTGAACTCCGCCGCGGTCCGCTGCGCCGTCTCCTCCGGCCGGGCGAGGATGTCCGAGACGACGCCGACCGCGCGGCTCGCGTCGGGGACGTGCACCACCAGGCCCTCGTAGGCGGGGTCGATCTTCACGGCGGTGTGGGCGCGACTGGTCGTGGCACCGCCCACGATGAGCGGGGTCCGCAGGCCGCGGCGCTGCATCTCCGCCGCCAGGCCGACCATCTCGTGCAGGCTCGGTGTGATGAGCCCCGAGACGCCGACGACGTCCGCGTCGAGCTCGGCGGCCGTGGCGAGGATCTTCTCCGCCGGCACCATGACGCCGAGGTCGTGCACCACGTAGCCGTTGCAGCCCAGGACCACGCCGACGATGTTCTTGCCGATGTCGTGCACGTCGCCCTTGACGGTCGCCATGACGACCGTGCCCTTGCCGCGGTCCGAGAGGTCGCCCGCCGCGACTCGCTCCGCCTTCTCGGCCTCGAGGTGGGGTTGCAGGTGCGCGACGGCGGCCTTCATCACGCGCGCCGACTTCACGACCTGCGGCAGGAACATCTGGCCCGCGCCGAACAGGTCGCCCACCACGTTCATGCCGTCCATCAGCGGGCCCTCGATGACCGCCAGCGGCGACCCCAGCTGCGCCAAGGCCTCCTCGGCGTCGTCGGCGACGTGCTCGACGATGCCGTGCACCAGCGCGTGCGAGAGCCGCTCGGCCACCGGCAGCGAACGCCAGGCCTGGGCGGCCGGCGCGTCGCGGCCCACGTCCCGGTAGCTCTCCGCGAGGGCGATGAGGCGTTCCGTGGCGTCGGGCCGGCGGGCCAGGATCACGTCCTCGACCGCCGTGCGCAGCTCCGGGTCGAGGTCGGCCTCCACCGTGAGCATCCCGGCGTTGACGATGCCCATGTCCAGGCCCGCCTCGATCGCGTGCCGCAGGAACACCGCGTGCATCGCCTCGCGCACCCGGTTGTTGCCACGGAACGCGAACGACACGTTGGAGATGCCGCCGCTGGTCAGCGCACCGGGCAGGTTCGCCTTGATCCACCGCACGGCCTCGATGAAGTCGAGCGCGTACCTGTCGTGCTCGGGCAGGCCGGTGCCGACCGTGAGCACGTTCGGGTCGAACACGATGTCGTGCGGCGCCAGGCCCGCCCGCTCGGTGAGCAGACGGTACGCGCGGGCGCACACGGCGGTCCGCCGCTCGAGCGTGTCCGCCTGACCCTGCTCGTCGAACGCCATCACGACCACGGCGGCCCCGTACCGCCGGACCCGGCGCGCCCGCTCGACGAGCGCGTCCTCGCCGTCCTTGAGGGACAGGGAGTTGACCACCGACTTGCCCTGGAGCCGCTTGAGCCCCGTCTCGAGCACGGTCCAGTCGGAGGAGTCCACCATGACGGGCACGCGCGCGATGTCCGGCTCGGCGGCGAGCAGGTTGAGGAACCGGGACATCACCTCCGGCACGTCGAGCATGCCCTCGTCGACGTTCACGTCGATGAGCTGGGCCCCGCCCGCGACCTGCTGCGCCGCGATGGCCACGGCGGCGGCGTCGTCGCCCGTGGTGATCGCCGTCGCGAAGCGGGGGCTGCCCGTGACGTTCGTGCGCTCGCCGACGTTGACGAAGGGGATCTCGTCGGTGAGCGTGAACGGGTCGAGCCCGGCCAGCCGCAGCCGCGGCTCGCGCGGGGCGGCGACGCGCGGGGGCAGCCCGGCCACGGCGTCGGCGATGGCCCGCACGTGCTCGGGCCCCGTGCCGCAGCAGCCGCCGACGATGTTGACCACGCCCTCCTCGGCGATCTCGCGCAGCACGCGGGCCATGTGCTCGGGCGTCTCGTCGTACTCGCCGAACGCGTTGGGCAGGCCCGCGTTGGGGTGCACGGACACGAGGGCCGGCGTGCTCGCGGCGATCTCGCGCAGGTGCGGGCGCAGCGGCTCCGCGCCCAGGGCGCAGTTCAGGCCGAGGGCGAGCAGGTCGGCGTGCTCGGTGGAGATCGCGAACGCCTCGGGGGTCTGGCCCGACAGGGTGCGCCCGCTCGCGTCGGTGATGGTCCCGGAGAGCATCACCGGCACGCGGCGCCCGACGGCGGCGAATGCCTCCTCGCAGGCGAACAGGGCGGCCTTGCCGTTGAGGGTGTCGAAGACCGTCTCGACGAGCACGAGGTCGACGCCCCCGCGCAGCAGCGCGGTGACCTGCTCGGTGTAGGCGGCGGCCAGGTCGTCGAACGTCACGGCCCGGAAGCCGGGGCGCTCGACGTCGGGGGACAGGGAGGCCGTCCGGTTGGTGGGGCCCACGGAGCCGGCTACCCAGCGCGGGCGGCCGTCCGCCGCGACGTACTCGTCGACGACGGACCGGGCGATGCGCGCGGCCGCCTCGTTCATCGCCGGGACCAGGGCGGACGTGCCGTAGTCGGCCTGGGCGATCGACGTGGCGGAGAAGGTGTGGGTCTTGGTGATGTCGGCGCCGGCGTCGAGGTAGGCCCGGTGCAGCGCCGCCGTGAGGTCCGGACGGCTCAGCGGCAGCAGGTCGTAGTTGCCCGCCCAGCTGCGGTCGGGGCGGTCGGGGACGACGCCGTCGACGCGGAAGTCCGCCTCGGTGAGCCCGGCGCGCTGGAACCACGTCCCGTACGCGCCGTCGAGCACGAGGATGCGGTCGCCCGCACACTCGCCGATGTCGTCGGTCATCTCCCACCCCGTCCGCCGGGGCTGCTCGCACGCCGGCCGGCCGCCGGTCGCCAACCCGTGAACCCGCTGCTCAGGGTACGCCGGGCGGTGGGACGCCCTCGACGCCATTCCATGCGGCGGGTGCCGGTGGGCGGGCGCGCCGCGGCCCCGGCGGGGCAGGATGGACCTGTGATCGAGGCCTTCCGCGCCGACGACGTCCGCGCCGCCGAGGAACCGCTCCTCGCGGCCGAGCGGGGGTTCCACGGCGGTCTCATGGACCGCGC
>JAEWQZ010000277.1 GCA_023460255.1 Actinomycetes bacterium | reverse complement strand
GCCGACGGCGGCGCGGGCGCCGGCACGTCGTCGGGCGGCGGAGGCGGTGGCGGCACGTCACGCGGCGGTTCGGCCATGTCCGGAAACCTAGCGCGCCGCCGCGGGCCGTGCGGGCCGACGCGACGGGCCGTGCGTGGCGTCAGTCGGCGAGGTCGAGGATGACCGGCACGTGGTCGGACGCGCCCTTGCCCTTGCGCTCCTCGCGGTCGATCGCCACCGCCGTCACGCGCGGGGTCAGCGCCGGCGACGTCCAGGCGAAGTCGATGCGCAGGCCCTTGTTCTTCGGGAAGGCCAGCTGCTGGTAGTCCCAGTAGGTGTACCGGCCCTCGTCCGGCAGGAAGGAGCGCGTGACCTCGGTGTAGCCGAGGTCACCGAAGGCGAAGAAGGCCTTCCGCTCGCCGGGCGTCACGTGCGTCTGCCCCTCGAACGCGGTGACGTCCCACACGTCGGTGTCGTAGGGGATGACGTTCCAGTCCCCCATGAGCGCGATCTGCGCCGCCGCGTCGCCGAGCTGCGGGTCCACCCAGGTGCCGGCCGCCTCGAGGAGGCTGTCGAGGAAGTGCAGCTTGTAGCGGTAGTGGTCGTCGTCGGGGTGCCGGCCGTGCGGCACGTACAGGCTCCACACGCGCACGCCCGCGCACGTGGCGCCCAGCGCGCGGGCCTCGATCCGCGGGTCGTCGGCGCCCCAGCGGGGCTGCCCGGCGAAGTGCGTCGCGACGTCGTCGAGCCCCACCCGGGACACGATGGCGACACCGTTCCACTGGCTCGAGCCGACGTGCGCGACCTCGTAGCCCGCCGCCTCGAAGACCGAGTACGGGAACTGCGCGTCGGTGCACTTGGTCTCCTGGAGGGCGAGCACGTCGGTTCCCGTGCGTTCCAGCCAGGCCACCGCGCGGTCGGCCCGGGCCCGGACCGAGTTGATGTTCCACGTCGCGATCCGCATGCATCGAACCTACTCGGTACCTACTCGGCGGCGCCCACACGTGGCGGACACGTACGCTGGCCGCCATGGGCACAGCACTCATCACCGGGGCGAGCGCGGGCCTGGGCCTGGAGTTCGCGTGGCAGCTCGCGACGGCGCGGCACGACGTCGTGCTCGTCGCCCGCGACGAGCAACGGCTGACGCGACTGGCCGGCCAGCTCACGGCGGCGGCGGGCGTGCGGGCCGAGGTGCTGCCCGCCGACCTGTCCGTCCGGGCCGACGTCGAACGGGTCGCCGACCGGCTGCGCGCCGCGGAGCGGCCCGTGGGCCTGCTCGTGAACAACGCCGGGCACGGCGTCGGGCGCTTCGTGGGCGGGGACCTCGCGGCGCACGAGGCGGCGCTGGAGGTCATGGTCCGGGCCGTGATGGTCCTGTCCCACGCGGCCACCACGGCGATGGTGGCGCGCGGGCGCGGGGCGATCTGCAACGTCTCGTCGATCGCGGCACTGATGGCCGGCGGCACGTACTCGGCCGACAAGGCGTGGGTGCGGGTGTTCACCGAGGCGCTCGCCGTGGAGCTCAAGGGCACCGGCGTCACCGCGACGGCTCTGTGCCCCGGCCTGGTGCACACCGAGTTCCACGACCGGGCGGGGCTGGACTACGCGTCCTTCCCCGAGGTGGCGTGGCTCAACGCCGAGCAGGTGGTCGCGGCGGCGCTCGCCGACGTGCGCCGCGGCGCCGTGATCTCCACGCCGAGCCTGCGCTACAGCGTCGCCGCCGAGGTGGTGCGGCTGCTGCCGCGCGCCGCGGTCCGGGCGATCTCGGGGGAGCGCCGGGTGCGCGACGTCGAGGTCGCCGACGACGTGCCGGCGGACGCGTAGGTCCGCGCGGAGGGGCCGCTCGCCGGGCCCGCCCGGCCGCTAGCCTGTGCGCCGTGACGCACCCCGGCTCCCCCTCCGGCCACCTGCCCGGCCAGACGCCCCGCGAACGCCTGCGTGAGCTCGTCACCGAGCTCGCGGTCGTGCACGGCGAGGTCACGCTCGCCTCCGGCGCGACGGCGCAGTACTACGTGGACCTGCGGCGGGTGACGCTGCACCACGAGGCGGCGCCGCTCGTCGGGCACGTCATGCTCGACATGCTCGAGGAGGCCGGGCTCGGCACGGCCGAGATCGACGCCGTCGGCGGCCTGACCCTGGGCGCGGACCCGGTGGCCACCGCGCTCCTGCACGCCGCGGCCTCCCGCGGGCAGGACCTCGACGCGTTCGTCGTCCGCAAGGAGGGCAAGGCGCACGGGCTCCAGCGCCGCATCGAGGGGCCCGACGTCGCCGGCCGGCGCGTCGTCGCCGTCGAGGACACCTCCACCACCGGCGGCTCGGTGATGACGGCCGTCGACGCACTGCGCGAGGCGGGGGCCGACGTCGTCGGCGTGGCGGTGATCGTGGACCGGGCCACGGGGGCCCGCGAGCGGATCGAGGCCGAGGGCCTGCCCTACCTGTCGATCCTCGGGCTCGCCGACCTGGGCCTCGCGTGACGACCGTCGGGCTCCGGCCCGTGGTCCTGGCGGCCGGCGCGCGGACGGAGCAGGACCGCCTCGTCCTCGCGCTCGGGGTCGCCGTGCTCGTCGTCGTCGCCGCGGTGGTCCTGACCCTCGTGCGGGAGGTGCCCAGGGCGCGGCGCAGGACGGCCGAGCAGCGCTGGGCGGCCGAGCGCGGCTGGCAGGTGCGCGGTGATCAGGGTCTCGCCGAGCGCATGCTGGGCGTCTTCGGGCTCGGCCTGCGCTGCACCGTGTCGCACCTCGTCGCCGGCACGTACGCGGGCCGGCCCGCCATGACGTTCGAGTACCGGGAGGAGGGCCGCGACGCCACGGTGCGGGCCCACGTCGTCGCGGTCTCGCTCCCGGTACCCCTGCCCGCGCTGCGGTTGTCGCCGCAGGCGCTGACCGACGACCTCGCCGGGGCACTCGGCGGGCAGGACATCGCCTTCGAGTCCGCGGACTTCAACGCCGCGTGGCGCGTGCGCGCCGGCGACGCGAAGTACGCCCACGACGTGCTGCACCCGCGTCTCATGGAACGCCTCCTGGCGGGCGACGCGCAGGACGTCTCGATCTGGGTGACCGGCACGGAGGTGCTCGCCTGGGTGCCGGGCGACGTGGACCTCGCCGCCGTCGACGGGCGCCTCGCGGTCCTGACGGCGTTCGTCGACGCGATCCCGCGGTTCGTGTGGCTCGACCACGGGTACGACCCGGGTCCCGGCGCGGCCACGAGCCCGGAGCAGGGGCTGCCCGCCCGTACCGCGGCGCGGCCCGTCGTGTCGGCCGCCGCGCGGGCCACCCGCCGCAGCTGGGCGACGATCGTCATGAGCTGGCTCGTCGTCGTCGGCGCGGCGGTGCTGGCGGTCGTCCTGGCCGTCCTGGGGCTGCGCGAGCTCGCGACGATGATCGGGCTGCTCGCCGTCGTCCTCGGAGGCGTCGAGGTGGCCCGCCTGCTGATCGGGCGGAGCGCCGCGCGGGCCCGGGGGGTGTGACCGACGGTGCTTCGCCCGGGCCGTTGCCTCATGGGACGGGCGTCCCGCGCCGATGGTGGACAGGGAGGCGCGACCCGCCCCCCACGAGCGCACCCCTGAGGAGGGCCGCATGTACCCCGACATGAGCTCGGCCTTCGCCGTGGTCCTGCTGCTGCTCGTCCCGGCGGGGATCGCACTGGCGATCTGGTACCAGGTCCAGCGCGGCAAGAAGCTCGACGCATGGTGCCGGGCCAGCGGGTGGCGCCTCGTCGGCGGCGACCCGTCCCTCGTCGACCGGTGGCGCGGGGAGCCCTTCGGCATCGGCCACTCCCGGCGCGCCACGGAGGTCATGCTCGGCCGCCTCGGCGGGCGTCCCGCCGTGTCCTTCACGTACCGCTACACGACGGGGTCGGGCAAGAACCAGACCACGTACACCTTCCACGTGCTGGCCCTCCCGCTGCCCGCCTACCTGCCCCGCCTCCAGCTCACGCCGGACGGGCTAGGGGCGAAGCTCGCCAAGGTCGTCGGCGGGCAGGACATCCAGTTCGAGTCGGAGGACTTCAACAAGGCGTGGCGGGTGGAGTCCCGGGACCTGAAGTTCGCGCACGACGTCGTGCACCCGCGCCTCATGGAGCGCCTCCTGCGGCCCGACGCGCGGGGGACCAGCATGCGCATCGAGGGCACGGACATCCTCAGCTGGACCACCGGCGCGACGCGTACCGAGACGATCGCGAAGCGCCTGACGCTGATGACCGCGGTGATCGACGCCGTGCCCGGGTACGTCTGGCGCGACCACGGGTACGACCCCGGGCAGCACGGGTCCGGTGGCCGGTCGGCGCCGGCCGGGCCGCGGCCGGTCTGAGCACGGCCGGTCTGAGCACGGCCGGTCTGAACACGGCCGGTCTGAGCACGGCCGGTCTGAGCACGGCAGGTCTGAGCGCGGAACGGGGCGGGCGGCGACCTCACCCGCCAGGTCCCGCCGCGGGTGACCGCCCGTCGCTACGATCGGGGCACTGTCTTCGGTGGAGGTCGCATGGAACCGCTCGGCATCGTCCTGATCGTCCTGCTCGGCATCGGTCTCATCGCCCTCATCTGGGGCGTCGCGACCTACAACGGCTTCGTCCGGCTGCGCAACCTCGTGCAGGAGGCGTGGCGCCAGATCGACGTCGAGCTGCACCGGCGGCACGACCTCATCCCGAACCTGGTCGAGACGGTCAAGGGATACGCGGCGCACGAGCGCGCGGTGTTCGACGAGGTCACGACGGCGCGCGCGGCAGCCGCAGCCCCGGGCGCGGGCCCGGCGCAGCAGGCGGTCCAGGAGAACCAGCTGACCGCCGCGCTCGGCAGGCTGTTCGCCGTCGCCGAGGCGTACCCGCAGCTGCGGGCGGCCGAGAACTTCCTCGCCCTGCAGAACGAGCTCACCACGACCGAGGACCGCATCGCGGCCGGCCGGCGCTTCTACAACGCCAACGTGCGTCAGCTCAACACCAAGGTCGAGACGTTCCCGGCCAACATCATCGCGGGCTGGTTCGGCTTCACGCGCGCCGAGTACTTCGAGGCGGAGGACCCGGCCGTCAGGGCCGTGCCGACCGTCGACTTCGGGCCCGCCGGGGCCTGACACACCCGCACGATCACCCGGTCGGACGAGCGGAACGCGACACTTCGTGCCGGTCTGACCCGATACGGTCTGCTGCGGACCCCCGCGCCCCGTGGCCGAGCCTGCGCCTGCCGGGGGCGAAGGGAGCGCCGTGCGAACGACGACGTCATCTGGTCTGCAGGGTCGATGGGGGGCGGCGAACGGCCGCGGACGGCTCCGCGGCGTCGTTGCGGTCCTGACCGGGGCACTCCTGCTCACGGGGCTGCCGGCGAGCGCCGGAGCGGCCGCCGACGCGGCGAGCGGAGTGGTCCTGTCCGGGCGCGTGACCGACGAATCGGGCGCGCCGGTCGAGGGCATGGTCGTCACGGACCAGGAGTCTCGGGCGACTGACGTCACCGACGGCGACGGCAACTACGAGCTCTCGGGGCTCAGCGCGACCGAGGCGGCGGGGGTGGACTTCAGCGACCCGGAGCTCTTCCGGTATGTGAGGCAGTTCCACCGCCTCTACACCCCGGCGTCGACGACGCTCGACGTGACGGTGCAGCTGGGAGGCATCATCACGGGAACCATCACGGACGCTGACGGCGTGGGCTTCCCGAGTGCTGTCGACCTCGCTGAACCCGGAATGGACACGACCGTCCGCTACGACCATGCGGGTGGCTACTCGATGCTCGTCTCGCCCGGCGAGCACGTCGTGGAGTTCCTGGGTGCCGCGTGGGACGGCATCGCGCCGGAGTACTACGACGACGCCCAGTCGATCGACGACGCGACCCCGATCACCGTCGCGGCGGGGCAGACGGTCTCGGGCATCGACGCGGTGCTCGAGGCCGGCGTCTCGGTGAGCGGGTCCGTCGTCGACCAATTCGGTGATCCGGCAGGCGGCGTGAGCCTTTCGCTCACCCGCTGCTACCGCAGCGGCTCGACCAGCAGGTGCATCGGCCACCCTGGGCAGTGGCGGACCGCGACTGACGGGACGTTCACGATCATCGGCGTCCGTCCAGGTGAGTACACCCTGTGGTTCAGTGACCCGGCGCTGACGGTCCTGTCCGAGAACACGACACTGTCGGTCCCCGCCGAGGGCGTGACGAACGCCCGCTACGAGCTGGTCCGGGGCGGTCTCGTCACCGGTCGGCTCGACGGCCCGAGCGGTGAAGGTACCTACGACAACACCTGGCTCCATCCCGTCTCTGGCAGGTACGACCTGAAGCTCGATCGGAGCACGGGGCAGTACCGACTTCTGCTGTCGCCCGGAGAGCACGTGCTCAAGGCCGAGGTGCCGGGCTTCCTACCCGAGTACTACGACGACGCGACGACCCTGGACGGGGCGCGGACACTGCGCGTCGCCGCCGGTGACGTCCTGTCGGGCATCGACATCGAGCTCTCCAGGGGCTCGTCGCTGACCGGAGTCGTGACGGACACCGCCGGCCGGCCGATCCCCAACGTGAACGTCTCCGTGACCTCGGGGGACTGGAGCAGCTCGGACTGGAGTCGGCAGTGGGGCAGGACGGACGCGAACGGGCGGTACAGCGTCGTTGGCGTGCGTGGCGGGCCGAACGAGGTCTGCGCCGAGGCGGACGGCTACGTGTCGCGTGGGCCGGGGAACAGGCCATGTCACAACGGTGCGACCGTCGACGTGCCCGACGGCGGTTCGCTCACCCTCGGACTGGTCCTCCCCCGGCCGACGACGGTGTCCGGGGTCGTGACCGGCCCCAGGGGCGAGCCCGTCGCGGGGGTCGACGTGACGTTGGGCGCTGACGGCGGGTACCAGCACGCCGAGACGGCCGCCGACGGGAGGTACACCATCGAAGGCGTGGCGCCTGGTTCGTTCAGCCTCCACTTCGGCGGCACCGGGACGTACGGCTCGCAGGCCTACGACTGGGTCGCCCCTTGGACGAGCGCCGCGCCGACACCTCTGGTGGTCACCGAGGCCACACCCGTCGACGTCGACGCGCAGCTCTGGGCGGCTGACCTCAGCCACGTCTTCACCGACGTCCCAGCGAGCCACCCGTTCGTGCGCGAGATCGCGTGGATGAAGGCCAACGGCATCTCCACCGGCAACGCGAACGGCACGTACGGTCCGACGGCGTCGGTCACCCGCGAGGCGATGGCGGCGTTCCTGTACCGGATGAAGGGGCGTCCCGCGTACACCGCGCCCAGGACCTCGCCGTTCAGGGACGTCGCGGTGACGCACCCGTTCTACAAGGAGATCTGCTGGCTCGCGTCCACGGGCATCACCACGGGGTGGCCCGACGGGACCTTCCGGCCGGGGCTCGCTGTCGAGCGGCAGGCGATGGCGGCGTTCCTCTACCGGTTCGCGGGCAAGCCGGCGTTCACCGCGCCGGCGACCTCCCCGTTCCGGGACGTGCGCACGACCGACCCGTTCTACAAAGAGATCGCCTGGCTCGCCTCGGTGGGTGTCGCGGGTGGCTACACGGACGGGGGCTACCGCCCGACGGCGGCCGTGGACCGGCAGGCGATGGCCGCGTTCCTCAACCGCCTCGACCGGAAGGTCCTGCCCTGATCGGCTGATCGTCGTCAGACCAGCGGCAGCGCCAGCAGGACGAGGACCAGCACGGCGCTGGCGACGATCTCGCCGGCGCCGATGGCGCCCGGGCGAGCCCGGGGCCAGTGCCGGGGGACCAGGCACGCGCGCACGGCCATCACCGCGAGGAACGCGCCCACCCAGGGCAGCCACCAGGCGAAGGCCGCGGCGACGAGCAGGTGGTACGTCACCGACGCCGCGTACATCGCGCGGTTGCCGCGCTCGCGGATCATCGTCTTGACGTACAGGGCGGTGCCCACGAGGTAGGCGGCCGACGCCGCGGCCAGCGCCCACCCGGCGGCGTGCCCCGCCCCGGGGAGCCACGCACCGTCGTCGGGCGCGCCGAGCCCGTAGGCGATGACGGCCATGAGGCTCGTCGCGGCGACCGTCAGCACGTCGTTGGTCAGGGCACGCTCCGCGCGCCGCGCGGAGAACGTCAGGCTCGCGGCGAGCAGGGGGGCGAACACCACGCCCCAGCGCAGCAGCTGCGGCTCGACGACGAGCAGGCCCCCGCCGACGACGGCGAGCACCCCGCCGTAGACCTGCACCGGCCGCAGGTAGCGCGTCTTGCGTCCCGACCGCAGCCAGACGGTCGTCGCGAAGTAGGCGAGGTAGGCGACGAGCCACGCGGCGAGCAGCCAGAGGTGCACCCACGAGGCCTCGCCGCGCACGGCGCCGACGGCCGGCGGCAGGACGAGCATCGCCCACGCGCCGTGCTGGTTCGGGACCCACAGCCGGACCCAGCGGCGCGAGCGCGGGGGCCGGGCGGGCGCCGTCGTGGGCGTACCCGTGCCGGAGGTGACCGCAGGAGGCATGCCCGGCAGCCTAGATCGTCGGGCGGACGGACCGGGCCTGCGGCGTCAGCCCTCGATGTCCTCGGTGGTGACGCGGTCGCGCTCGGCCGGGTCGTCGTAGCGGGCGTCGCGGGCCTTGCTGCGCTGACGGAGCACCTCGACCACGATCGGGATCACCGAGACGCCGACGATGCCGATGGCGATGAGCTCGATGTTGTCCTTGATGAACGGGATGTCGCCGAGCAGGTAGCCGAGCACCGTGACGCCCACGCCCCACAGGAACGCGCCGATGACGTTGAACGAGACGAAGTGCCGGTAGTTCATGTGACCGACGCCGGCCGCGACCGGGGCGTAGGTCCGCACGAAGGGCACGAACCGCGCGATGATGATCGTCCGCCCGCCGTACTTGTCGAAGTACGCGTAGGTCTGGTCGATGTACTGCTGCTTGAAGAACCGCGAGTCGGGCTTGTTGAAGATGCGCGGGCCGGCCTTGCGCCCGATGACGTACGCGGTCTGGTCGCCGAGGAACGCCGAGGCGAAGAGGGCGAGGCACATCACCCACAGGGGGACGCCGATGCTGTCGTGCGCGATGAGCATCCCCGCGGTGAAGAGCAGGGAGTCGCCCGGCAGGAACGGGAACAGCAGGCCCGTCTCGATGAAGACGACGAGCACGACGCCGATGAGCGCGTAGCTGCCGAACGAGGAGATCAGGTGCTCCGCGTCGAGCCAGTCCGGGCCGAGGGTCGGGACGGGGCCGACCGCCGGCAGGGCGGCGTGCGCGACGAGGGTCTCCACGAGGGTCACACGGCCCAGGGTACGGGGCCCGGTCCGGTCCCTCCCCCCGGACCCGAGGGGGCCGGGCGGTGGGGTGGTGAGGGTCCCGTGAAGGCGTCAGGCTCGTCGGTAGGGTTCTCGTCGGTGCCGTGCGGTGTGCGGCACCGTACGTGGACGTGGGTGCTGGCGGGGACGGGAGAAGGGCCACCGGTGGACGAGGAGCTCAGGCTCGAGGGGGTGAGCCGCGCCTTCGGCGGCACCGTCGCGCTGGACGAGGTGAGCTTCGCCGTCCGTCCCGGGCGGACGACCGGCTTCGTCGGCGCGAACGGCGCGGGCAAGACGACGGCGATGCGGATCGTCATGGGCGTGCTGGCCCCCGACGCCGGGCGCGTCGAGCTCGGCGGGAAGCCTCTGACCCTGCCGGTGCGGGCGCGCTTCGGCTACATGCCGGAGGAGCGCGGCCTGTACCCCAAGATGAAGGTCGCCGACCAGCTCGTCTACCTGGGGCGGGTGCACGGGCTGGGCCTGGCGACCGCCCGCCGGCGCACCGAGGAGCTGCTCGTCGAGCTCGGCCTCGCCGACCGCGCCGACGACGTCCTGCACACCCTGTCGCTCGGCAACCAGCAGCGTGTGCAGGTCGCCGCGGCGCTCGTGCACGACCCGACGCTGCTCGTCCTCGACGAGCCGTTCTCGGGCCTGGACCCGCTGGCCATCGACGGGATGGGTGACCAGCTGCAGGCCCGGGCGCGGGCGGGCGTGCCGGTGCTGTTCTCCTCCCACCAGCTCGACCTCGTCGAGCGGCTCTGCGACGACGTCGTCATCATCGACAAGGGTCGCGTGGTGGCCGCCGGCGACGCCGGGGAGCTGCGGGCCTCGCGCGCCGGGCG
>JAEWQZ010000276.1 GCA_023460255.1 Actinomycetes bacterium | reverse complement strand
GCCGTGCGCAACGCCGTGACCGGCACCGTCGGGCCCGTGCCGCTCGCCGGCCCCGCGAACCGGCAGGGCCGCCGCGCCGCCGACTCGATCCTCGGCGCCATCACGCCGGGACGGGCGGCCCGCGGGGTGCTCGGCACGGCCGTCGTTCGCGTCTTCGGGCTCACGGCCGCGATGACCGGCGCGAGCCGTCGCGCACTCGAGCTCGCGGGCATCGAGCACCACGTGGTGCACGTGCACCCCGGCCACCACGCCGGGTACTTCCCCGGCGCGGAGCAGATGCACCTGACCATCACGTTCGCACCCGACGGACGCCTGCTCGGCGCCCAGGCCGTCGGTGCAGCGGGCGTCGACAAGCGGATCGACGTCCTCGCCACGGCGCTCGCCGCAGGCATGACCGTCGACGACGTCGCCGAGCTCGAGCTCGCCTACGCCCCGCCCTACGGCTCGGCGAAGGACCCCGTGAACATGGCTGGCTTCGTCGCGCAGAACGTCCTCGACGGCACCCTGCGGCTCTGGTACCCCGAGGACCTCGAGAAGGTGCTCGACAGCTCCCTGGTGCTCGACGTGCGCTCGGCCCGCGAGTTCGCCGGCGGGCACCTGCCCGGCGCGCTGAACATCCCGCACACCGAGCTGCGCGCACGGCTGGACGAGGTCCGCGACGCAGCCGCGGGCCGGCCGGTCCGCGTGCACTGCCTCAGCGGCTTCCGGTCCTACCTCGCCCACCGCGTGCTCGCGCAGGCCGGGCTGGACTCGGCCAACCTCTCCGGCGGCATGCTGACCCTCCGCGCGGCCCGACCCGACCTCGTCCTGGTCACCGACTGACGCCCGAGCCTCGGCCGGCCGGACCCGCCGGGAGCCTCAGGACGACAGCGGCGTGCGGGCGAGGGACAGCTCGCCGTCGGCGTCGATGCGCGCAGCCAGCCGGACCAGCCACGCGTCGTCGGCCGCCGGGAAGTCCTCCCGGTAGTGCCCGCCGCGGCTCTCGGTGCGGGCGGCGGCCGTGGCGGTCAGGACGGCGGCCACCTGGTGGATGTTCGTCGTCTCCCACTCCGCACGCTGCGGGGCCGCCACGACCCCTGGCGCGTCGGGCGCCGTCGGCACGGCCGTGAGACCGCGGGCGGCGGCGTCCAGCCCCGTACCCGAGCGGATCACGCCCGGGCCGCGCTGGGCCAGTCGCTGGATCCGGGCCCGCGCCGCCGCGGCGACGAGGGCGGCAGGTCCGGGGCGCTCGACCGGCTCGGTGTGGGTGAGCTCACCCGCAGCGAGCCGCTCACCCATGTCGACGGCCGCCCGGTGCGCGAACACCAGCCCCTCCAGGAGCGAGTTCGAGGCCAGCCGGTTCGCACCGTGCACGCCCGTGCAGGCCACCTCCCCCGCGGCGTACAGGCCCGGGACCGACGACCGGCCGGCCAGGTCCGTCAGCACCCCGCCGGAGTGGAAGTGGTGCGCCGGCGCGACGGGCACGAGGTCCTCCGCGAGGTCGATGCCCTCCGCGAGCAGCCGCGCGTGGATGGTCGGGAACCGGGAGTGCAGGAAGTCCGCCTCGAGGTGACGGCAGTCCAGGTACACGTGGTCGGCGCCGGTCGCCGCCATCTGCCGGACGATCGCGTGCGCGACGACGTCCCGCGGCGCGAGCTCGGCCATCGGGTGCACCTGGGTCATGAACCGCACGCCGTCGGTGTCGACGAGCAGGGCCCCCTCGCCCCGGACGGCCTCCGACACCAGCGGGAGCTGCCCCTTCGCCCCCGCCCCCAGCCACAGGACGGTGGGGTGGAACTGCACGAACTCCATGTCCGCCACGGGGGCTCCGGCACGCAGCGCGGCCGCCAGCCCGTCCCCCGTCGCGAGCGCGGGGTTGGTCGACGACGGGTACACCTGCCCGATCCCGCCGGTGGCCAGCAGCACCGCCGGCGCGAGCGCCGCGCCCACCCCGTCGCGCGTGCCCTCACCGAGGACGTGCAGCGTGACACCGCAGACCGGGGCGGGCGAGCCGTCGGCCCCGGGCTCGCCGGTGAGCAGGTCGAGGACGAGGGCGTGCTCGATCACCTCGATCCCCGGGTCGTCGCGGACCGCCTCGATCCGGGCGACGAGGGCGCGGCTGATCTCCGCACCCGTCGCGTCGCCGCCGGCGTGCGCGATGCGGCGGGTCCCGTGCCCGCCCTCGCGCGTGAGGGAGATCTCCCCCGCCTGGTCCAGGTCGAAGGCCGCGCCGAGCCCGGCGAGCTCGCGGACCCGGCCCGGGCCCTCGCGCACCAGGACGTCCACGGCCACGGGGTCGCAGAGCCCGGCGCCGGCGACCAGGGTGTCGCGGCTGTGCGCCTCAGGCGTGTCCCGCGGGTCCAGCGCCGCGGCGATCCCGCCCTGCGCCCAGACCGTCGACCCCGAGGCGAGCACGCTCTTGGTGATGAGCAGCACCCGCGGCACCTGCGCGCGCAGGGCGAGGGCCGCCGTCAGGCCGGCGATCCCCGAGCCCACGACGACGGCGTCGGCCGACGTCACCCAGCCCGGTGCCGGGGCGGCCAGGCGCCGCGCGAGCCTCACCGGGGACTTACCGGGGACCGCGGGACCACGCGATGGCGGCGGTGTGCATCCCCTCCGGGGCGTCACCGGGGTCACCCGCGACACTGACGATGGCGTTGCGCGCGTCGACGTGGACCACGCGCGGGGAGTACGTCCGCGCCTCGCGGTCGGGCATCATCGCGTACGCGATGACGATGACCATGTCGCCCGGGTGCACGAGGTGTGCGGCCGCGCCGTTCACGCAGACGACGCCGGACCCCGGGTCGCCCGCGATCGCGTAGGTGGTCAGGCGCGCCCCGTTGGTCACGTCGACGACGTCCACCTGCTGCCCGGGCAGGATGCCGGAGGCCTCGAGGAGCTCGGCGTCGAGCGTGATCGAGCCGACGTAGTCGAGCTCGGCGGCGGTCACCGTCGCGCGGTGGATCTTGCCGACCATCATGGTCCGCAGCCACTCCTGCGTCATCGCTCCTCCTCCCTCGACCCCTCGGTCCGTGTGCTGCCCAGGGTCACCATCGTATTGTCGATCAGGCGGGTACCGCCCACCCGGGCCGCCAGCGCCAGCAGCGCGGGGCCCGTGTGGTCCGGTGCGACGTCGGCCATCGTCGCCTCGTCGACCAGCGCGACGTACTCCGTCGTCACCCCCGGCTCCGCGGACAGGACCTGCGTCGCCGCCGCCCGGACGCCGTCCGCGCGGGATCCCCGCTCGGCGGCCGCCTGCGCGGCGAGCACCGCACGGTACAACGCCCGGGCGTGCGCCCGCTGTTCCCCGTCCAGGTAGGCGTTGCGCGAGGAGAGGGCGACGCCGTCGGCGTCCCGCACGATGGGACCCGCCACGACGTCCACCGGCACGTCCAGGTCGGCGACCATCCGACGGATCGCGGCGAGCTGCTGCGCGTCCTTCTGCCCGAAGACCGCGACGTCCGGGCGGGTCAGGTGCAGGAGCTTCAGCACCACCGTGAGCACGCCGTCGAAGTGCCCGGGACGGATCGCCCCCTCGAGCCGGTCCGCGATCGACCCGGCCCGCACGGTGACGAGCGGCTGCTCCGGGTAGACGGTCGCCACGTCGGGGGCGAAGACGAGGTCCGCGCCCGCCCCCGCGAGCAGGCGCACGTCGCCGTCGAGGTCGCGCGGGTACCTGTCGAGGTCCTCACCGGCACCGAACTGGAGCGGGTTGACGAAGATCGTCACGACGACGTGGTCGGCCAGGCGCGCGGCCAGCCGCACCAGGGACAGGTGCCCCTCGTGCAGGGCGCCCATCGTCATGACGACGGCGCGCCGCCCCCGGGCCCCCGTCAGCGCGTCGGCGAGCGCGGTGCGGGTGCGCACCACGCGTGGCGGCATCGGGGCTGCCGGGTCTGCCGGCGTCGCGGCCCGGTCACTCATGCGTCGTCCCCGCCGATCGGGTCCGCGAGGACGTCGAGCACCGCCCGCGCCTGGTCGGCCCGCAGC
>JAEWQZ010000275.1 GCA_023460255.1 Actinomycetes bacterium | reverse complement strand
CCGCCGCGGCTGCCCTGGCCGACGACGAGCACGTCGTCAGGCAGGCCGACCGGTACCGGCGTCGCCGGGCGGCGCTCGTCGGCGCCTTCAGCGAGGCCGGCTACGTCGTCGACGACTCCGTGGCCGGCCTGTACCTGTGGCTGCGCCCGCCGGGGCCGGGGCAGGACTGCTGGCAGACGGTGGCCGACCTGGCCGAGCTCGGGATCCTCGTCGCGCCCGGGGCCTTCTACGGCCCGCAGGGGGTGCGGCACGTGAGGGCCGCGCTGACCGCCTCCGACGAGGACGTCGCCCGCGCCGTCGCACGATTGACTGGTGCATGAGACCCGGGACACGAAAGCGGGCTGTCTGCTTTACTGTCGCTTGACCTGCTGCGGGCGCTGGTCTGCTGCGGGTCACGCCGAGCGCGAACGTCGGGGGAGCGGGGCGCCCCTCGTGCGTCGGGACGCGTCGGCAGCGGGTACCTTTCTCGCACACCATGGCACGACGCCGGCCGGGTCTATCCGCCCACCGGCAGAAGGAGGAGGGCATGACCCAGGAGGCCGTCCGCGGATCCGTGGAGCTGCGGCTCGACGACACCACGCTCGAGCTGCCCCGCGTGCCCGCCACGCTCGGCAACGACGGCGTCGGGGTCGCCGCGCTGCTCAAGGAGACCGGCGTCGTCACCTACGACCCCGGCTTCATGAACACGGCGTCGTGCGAGTCGGCGATCACCTACATCGACGGCGACAAGGGCGTGCTGCTCTACCGGGGCTACCCGATCGAGGAGCTCGCCGCGCACTCGACGTTCCTCGAGGTCGCCTACCTGCTCACCCACGGCCAGCTGCCCAAGCACGGCCAGCTCGAGGGCTGGGTCGAGCGCGTCGAGCGCCACACCCACCTGCACGACAACTTCAAGGCCCTCATCGGCGCGTTCCCCGCGAACGCCCACCCCATGGCGGTCCTGTCGAGCACCGTGTCCGCCCTGCCCGGCTACTACCCGGAGAGCGTCGACCCGTTCGACCCCGCGACCGTCGAGCTCGCCACCGTGCTGCTCCTCGCAAAGGCCCCCACGATCGCCGCGTACGCACACCGCCGCGCGCTCGGCCAGCAGATGATCGGGCCGCACCGCGGCATCGGCTACGTCGGCGACTTCCTGCGGATGGCGTTCCAGCCGAACGGCGCCCTCTACGAGGTCGACGAGGTCATGGTCAAGGCGCTCGACCTCCTGCTCATCCTGCACGCCGACCACGAGCAGAACTGCTCGACGTCGACCGTGCGGATCGTCGGCTCCAGCCACGCGAACCTCTACGCGTCGGTCTCGGCGGGGATCAACGCCCTGTCCGGCCCGCTGCACGGCGGGGCCAACGAGGCCGTGCTCGCGATGCTCACCGACATCCGCGACAGCGGCGGCGACGCCACCGACTTCATGCGGCGCGTGAAGAACAAGGAGGCGGGGATCCGCCTCATGGGCTTCGGGCACCGGGTCTACAAGAACTACGACCCGCGCGCCGCCATCGTGAAGACGATGGCCGACGAGGTGCTGTCCAAGCTCGGCAAGCGCGACGACCTGCTCGACATCGCCATGGGCCTGGAGGACATCGCCCTCAACGACGACTACTTCATCGAGCGCAAGCTGTACCCGAACGTGGACTTCTACACGGGGCTGCTCTACAAGGCCATGGGCTTCCCGACGCGGATGTTCACCCCGCTGTTCGCCGTCGGGCGCATGCCCGGCTGGATCGCGCAGTGGCGGGAGATGATGAAGGACCCGGCCACGAAGATCGGCCGCCCGCGGCAGGTCTACACGGGTCCGGCGCAGCGCGCCTACGTGCCCCTCGAGGACCGCTGACGCCCCGCCGGACCGGCTGACGGCGAGGGCGGCCGGGTCAGCCTGCGTCGACCCGCCGTCAGTCCGCCGTCAGTCCGCGAGGCGGAGCAGCACCTCGCCGTCGGCGAGGGGCTCGGCGTCGGACGGGCGGTAGCCCCACCCGTCGTCGCGGTCCCAGACGCGCCCGCCGTGCTCCACGGCGGTCAGGCGCAACGGCTCCGCGAGGGCCACGGCCCAGTGCGCCACGCCCCAGCCCAGGCGGGCCGCGTGCTCCGGGGCCGAGCCGAGCGGTGTCGCGTCGAGCACGACGCCGTCCTCGCGCGCCGTCGCGGTCAGGCCGAGGTCGCGCCGGGCGCGGTCGGCGACCTCCTGCGGGTCGCCGGTGCCGTCGGGCCCGTCGAGCGTGCAGGTGACGGCTGCCTCGGAGTAGCCGTACAGCGCCGAGGCCCAGGCGCGGGCCCGGGCCTCGTGCTGGGCGTAGGCGTCGGGGAAGGCGGACCGCTGCACGGCTTGCGCCGCCTCGGTCACGGCCATGTCCTGGTACCCGTCCACCCGCACCAGCGCGTCGTAGAAGGCGTTCGTCGAGTACACCGGGTCGAGCACCTGCTCCGGCGTGCCCCAGCCCTGCGACGGCCGCTGCTGGAAGATCCCGAGCGAGTCACGGTCGCCGTGCTCGATGTTGTCCAGCTTCGACTCCTGCAGGCCCGTCGCGATGGCGATCGTCAGGGCCCGCGCGGGCAGCCCGCGGGCGAGCGCCTGCCCGGCGAGCAGGGCAGCCACGTCGGCCTGGTGCGGCTCGAGGTACCACTCCGTGCCGTCGAGGACGGCGGCGCAGCGGATCACCCGAGGCGGGTCGTCCGCCCGGTCGAGCCACGTGGCCACCCCTGCCGCGGCGGCCCACAGGACGCCGGCGAACAGGCCGAGCCCGAGCACGAACCGGCCCAGTGCGCGCAGACCC
>JAEWQZ010000274.1 GCA_023460255.1 Actinomycetes bacterium | reverse complement strand
GGGCGAAGCTGGGCGGGCGCTCGGCCATCGGCCTAGCCGCAGACGGCCGTGACGTCGGCCGGCGTGAAGGGCTCCACGCCGGGGGTCCGCGTCGGGGCCGGGGTCTGCGGCGCCGCGGGGGTCTCGGCGCCCGGGGTCGCCGGGGTCTCGGGAGCCGCGGGGGTCTCCGGTGCGACCGGCTGCTCGACGCCGGCCAGGCCCGTCGTCATCGGCACGTCGGCTGCGAGGTTCGCCCAGACGGTCGCGGCCTCGTCGTCGAAGATCAGCCGGTTGCGGTTCTCGGGGTAGGGCCGGTTGGGGATCGTCATGAAGGTGATGTCGCCCGGTGCCACACCCCGCAGGGAGTACGCCAGGCCCGTCATGTCCGGGATCCCCGCGATGCCGCTGCTCACGGTGAGCGACTTCGTCGCCGCGTTGAGGAACCTGATGAGGTCCGGCACGTCGGTGAGCAGGTTCTTGTTGAGCACCGTGCGCGCCGTGGCGGCCATGAGGGCCTGCTGGCGCCCGATCCGGGACGTGTCGGAGCCGTCGAGCCCCTCGCCGGTGCGGGCCCGGGCGTAGCGCAGCGCCGTGACGCCGTCGAAGTCGTGGTTCCCGGCGTCGAGGACCAGCTTCGCCTTGGGCGAGTTGATCGCCTCGGGGACGCACATCGGGATGCCCCCGACGGCGTCGACCATGTTGACGAAGCCGGTCATGTCCACGATGACGAAGTGGTGGATGTACACGCCGGTGAGGTGCTCGATCGTCCGCTGCACGCACGCGGCGCCGTCCGTCTCGGAGCCGCGGTCCGCGCCCCGGGAGAACGCCTCGTTGAACATCGCCTGGCTGCGCGCGCCGGCCGACGAGCCGTCCGAGCGGTCGCACTGGGGCTGCTCGCTGAGGATGTCCCGGGGGATCGACACGAGCTCGACGCGGCTCCGGTCGCCCGAGATGTGCGCGACGATCGTCGTGTCCGAGCGCTCACCCGTCACCGACGTGTCGGTCGCGTAGCGCTCGTTCCCCTCCCGGGTGTCGCTGCCGATGATGAGGATGTTCACGGGCACGCCCGCGTTCGGGTCCTCGGGGTCCGGCTTGGGCTGCGGCGGGCGGTACTGCCCCAGGAGCTCGGTCACGTCGGCCGACTCGATGTTGTTCTGGAGGCGGAAGTACGTGGTCGCCGCTCCGGTGCCGACGAAGCCCACAACGGCCGTCAGGGCCAGCCCGATGGTGCGCCGCACGCGGTGCCCGGACAGGCGACGGGCGTGGCCGGGGCCGCGACGACGTGCGGAGACGTGCCTGGGGATCACGTCCAGCAGCATACGGTCGGCGCCGTTCGCACCTGGGTATGCCGTGGCCGGACGTCGTGGAGGTTGTGTGCAGGCGGCTCAGGGTGCCGCCGGGCCCGCCTGCCTGCCGGTCAGGGCCGCCCGAGGCCCCGGTAGGTCCACCCGGCGGCGCGCCAGCGGGCCGGGTCGAGCACGTTGCGCCCGTCGACGACCTGCCGCTGCGCGACCAGTTCGCCCACCTCGGCGGGGTCGAGGTCGACGTACTCACGCCACTCGGTGAGCAGGAGGACCACCTCCGCCCCGGTGAGCGCCGTCCGCACGTCGGCCTCGGTGGTCAGGTGCGGACGGGTGCGCCGCACGTTCGCCAGGGCGGCGGGGTCGGTGACGACGACCTGACCGCCGCGGCCCGCGACGTCGGCCGCGACCGCGAGCGCCGGCGAGTCGCGGATGTCGTCGCTGTCCGGCTTGAACGCGGCGCCGAGGACAGCCACCCGGCGGCCGGAGAGGTCGCCGCCGCACGCGGCCGCGGCGAGCTCGACGACGTGGTCGCGCCGCCGCAGGTTGATCGCGTCGACCTCGCGCAGGAAGGTCAGCGCCTGGTCGACGCCGAGCTCGCCCGCCCGGGCCATGAAGGCGCGGATGTCCTTGGGCAGGCAGCCGCCGCCGAACCCGACGCCGGCGCGCAGGAACTTGCGGCCGATCCGGTCGTCGTGCCCGATCGCCTCGGCGAGCTGGGTGACGTCCGCCCCGGTGGCCTCGCAGAGCTCGGCCATCGCGTTGATGAAGGAGATCTTCGTGGCCAGGAAGGAGTTCGCCGCGACCTTGACGAGCTGCGCGGTCGCGTAGTCGGTGAGCAGGCGGGGGATGCCCTGGGCGAGCAGGGGGGCGTAGACCTCGTCCAGCACGTCGGCCGCCGTGCCGGCCGCCGTGCCCGCCGTCGCACCCGCCTGCCCCGGCGGCAGGCCGTACACGATCCGGTCGGGCGAGACGGTGTCCTCGATCGCGAAGCCCTCGCGCAGGAACTCCGGGTTCCAGACCAGCGTCGCGGCGGCGTCGGGCGCCTGCTGCGCGAGCTGGGCGGCGATCCGCTCGGCGGTGCCGACCGGGACCGTGGACTTGCCGACGACGAGGACCGGGCCGTCGGGGTGGGCCGCGAGCCGGTCCCCGAGGGCGTCGACGGCGGCGTCGACGTAGCGCAGGTCGGCGGCGTAGGAGTCCTCGCGCTGCGGCGTGCCGACGCACAGGAAGTGCACCTGGCGGTCGGCGACGGCGGCCATGTCCGTGGTGAAGGTGAGCCGGCCGGTGTCCAGCGCACGCCGGAGGAGCTCGGCGAACCCGGGCTCGTGGAACGGCGGGACGCCGGCGGCCAGCGAGGCGACCTTCGCCTCGTCGACGTCGACGCCGACCACGTCGTGGCCGAGGTCGGCCATGCAGGCGGCGTGCACGGCGCCGAGGTAGCCGCAGCCGATCACCGAGAGCTTCATGGTCCGCTCCGTCCTGCCCCGACCGTCGGGGCGGCACCACGCTAGCGGGACCTGGTGGATAGCATTCCCGGGATGTCCGGCCCCGACCCCACCGCGCCCCGCACCGGCCCGTCCCCGGACGCGCCGGGTGTCGTCCCCGGTGTCTCTGTGATCCTCCCCGTCCGGGACGAGGAGCGGCACCTGCGCGCGGCCGTCGACCAGGTGCTCCGGCAGGACTACCCGGGGCCGTTCGAGGTGGTGCTCGCCGTCGGGCCGAGCCGGGACCGCACGCGCGAGATCGCCGACGAGATTGCCGCGGAGGACCCGCGGGTCACCGTCGTGGCGAACCCCAGCGGCCGGACCCCGGCCGCGCTCAACCTGGCCGTCGCCGCCGCGCGGCACGACGTGCTCGTCCGGGTGGACGGGCACAGCGAGATCGACCCGGACTACGTGGGCAAGGCCGTGGCGGTGCTGCGCGCGACGGGCGCGGCGAACGTCGGCGGCCTCATGGTCCCGGTGGGGACGACGCCGTTCGAGCGCGCGGTCGCCGCGGCGATGTCCAGCCCGCTCGGGATCGGCGCGGTGGCCTTCCACACGGGTGGCGAGGCCGGTCCCGCCCCGACCGTGTACCTCGGCGTGTTCCGCCGGGACGCCCTCGAGCTGGTCGGCGGCTTCGACGAGACGTTCGTGCGGGCGCAGGACTGGGAGCTCAACCACCGGCTGCGTACCGCCGGAGAGGTGGTGTGGTTCGACCCGTCGCTCGCGGTGACCTACCGGCCCCGCGGATCTTTCCGCGACCTGGCGACGCAGTTCTTCCGGACCGGGCGGTGGCGCCGGCAGGTCATCGCGACGTACCCCGAGACGGCGAGCCTGCGCTACCTCGCGCCGCCCCTGACCGTCGCCGGGGTCGCGGTGGGCGGCCTCGCAGCCGTCGTCGGCGCCACGGCGGGCCCGCGGTGGCTGCTCGCCGGGGCGGCCGCCCCGGCCGTCTACGCGGGCTTTCTCGTGGTCGCGTCGGCCGTCGTCGGCCGCGGCCTGGACGCTGCCGCGCGGGTGCGCCTGCCCGGCGTCGTCGCCACGATGCAGATGGCCTGGGGGACCGGGTTCCTGCGCGGCGTCGAGCGCCCGGCAGCGGTGACCGACGGCAACGGCGGCTATTCTGAGTCGGCTCACACGCCGGACCCGACCGGCGAGCCACCCCGTCACGGGGGTCCCGAGAGTCCGGAGGACTGAGCGTCACATGGCTCCAGACACAGCGCCCAACTGGGACGCCGAGCTGCAGGTGTACGAACCGCACAGGGCGGGTCTGCCCGCGATGCGGCCCTACTTCCGCGACCTGCGCCAGCGGCTGCCGTTCGCGGCGCAGTTCTCCAAGTCGGGGATCAAGGCGGCGCACACGGAGACGGTGTTCGGGCAGCTGTGGCTGGCCCTGAACCCGCTGCTGCTCGCGCTCGTGTACTTCGTGCTCGTGAACATCCTCGGCGGCGGAGGCGGCATGGAGCGGCTGGCGCACATCGCCGGCGGCATCTTCGTCTTCTTCTTCTTCTCCGGGTCTGTGGCGTCCGGTGCGGGCTCGGTCACCGGTGGGGGACGGCTCATCCTCAACATGGCGTTCCCGCGTCTGCTCATGCCGCTCGCCGCCGTGCGGACCGCCTTCTTCCGGTTCCTGCCGACCCTGCCCATCTTCCTGATCATCAACGCGTTGGCCGGGCCCCCATGGTCGTTCAAGATGCTGCTCAGCCTCGTCTTCGTGCTGCTGCTCGTCGTCTTCTCCTTCGGTCTGGCGGCACTCATGGCCGCCATCCAGGTCTACTTCCGAGACACCACGAGCTTCCTGCCGTACTTCCTGCGCATCTGGCTGTACGTCTCGCCCGTGCTCTGGTTCCCCGAGGAGCCGCAGGAGCGGCTCGTCAATGCGGGCCTGGGCTGGCTCCACGAAGCGATGATCTTCAACCCTCTGTACTCCCTCATCGGCGGATGGTCGGACCTCGCCCTCCGCTCGCAGGTCCCCGAGCTCAAGATCTGGATTGCCGCCGTCCTCTGGGCGGCCGTGGCGCTGGTTGGTGGCTCGCTGTTCTTCATGTCCCGGGAGCGTGATTTCGCTGTCCGCATCTAGCACCGAGCCCCAGACCCCGGCGAGCAAGCCGGTTGCCGAGGCATCGAAGAAGGTCGTCCTGCGGCAGAAGCCGTTGCCGGGTGAGCCGCCGACGGTGAGCGTGCAGAACGTCTCGATCACCTACCGCACGACATTCGAGAAGGTCCCGACCTTCAAGAGCGCGATCGTGCGGTTCGGTCGCGGTGAACGTGCGATCCGCGAGGTCCACGCCGTGAAGGGCGTGTCCTTCGACGTCCCCCGCGGAACGGCGATGGGCATCATCGGTGCGAACGGCGCCGGGAAGTCGACACTCATGCGCTCGCTCGCCGGGGTGCTGCCGCCGACCAGCGGGCGCATCGAGGTCCGAGGGAAGATCAGCTCGCTCCTTGCGCTCGGCGTGGGCTTCAACGGCATGCTCTCGGGCCGCGAGAACGTCATCCTCGGGGGGCTGGCCGCCGGTCTGCCCCGCGAGGCCGTCGAGCAGCGGGCGGACCAGATCGCCGAGTTCGCCGAGATCGGCGACTTCATGGACCTGCCGATGCGGACGTACTCCTCGGGCATGTTCCAGCGGCTCGCGTTCTCGGTCTCGGTGCACATGGACCCGGACATCCTGCTCATCGACGAGGCCCTCTCCGCGGGCGACGCCTCCTTCAAGGTGAAGTCCGCCGCGAAGATGCAGGAGCTCATGGAGTCCGCCCGGGCGATGTTCCTCGTCAGCCACTCCTTGGCGTCGATCCAGCAGATGTGCACCGACTGCATCTGGATCCACAAGGGCCGGCTGATGATGCACGACACCCCCGAGAACTGCATCGCCGCGTACACGAAGTTCCTCGAGGTCGGCGAGGAAGCCTTCACCTTCGACGACCTCTGACCAGTGGCGACCGTCGACGTCAGCATCGTCACCTCGGGCCACGACGTGGCCGATGCCCGGCTGCACCGGGAGGTCGCCGCGCTGCACCGCGCCGGCCTTGCCGTCGAGGTGCTCGGCCTCGGGGACCCCGCCGCCGGACCGCCGGAGGCGACGGTCCGCGCGTGGCCGCGCCGGGGCGGCGTCGGACGCGCCGTGCTCGCCATGAGCTTGCCCTGGCACGCGCGCGGACGCGTCGTCGTGACACTGGATCCGGACGCTGCGGTGGGTGCCCACCTGCGCCGGACGGTGGGCAGGTTCGTCCCGGGACGTCGGCTCCGCACGGTCGCCGACGTGCACGAGGACTACCGGCTGCTCCTACATGACAGGTCGTGGGCGCGCGGGCCACGGCTGCTGGCGGGCGAGGCGTGGGCCCGGCTCGGCGAGCGTGCGGCGACCTGGGCGGACCTCACGGTCGTCGCGGACGAGGCCCTGCTGCCGGCCGCGCCGCGACGGGTCGTGCTGCGCAACCTGCCCGACCCGCGGATGCTCCCGGGCCTGTCCGAGCCGGACGAGACGCCTCGCGCCGTGTACATAGGTGACCTGCGGCGCAGCCGCGGTCTCTTCGCGATGCTCGACGCCGTCGCGGCTGCCCCGGGCTGGCGGCTGGACCTGGTGGGTCCGATCGCTGCGGCGGACCGGTCGGCCGCCGAGCGTCGCCTGGCCTCGGCCGAGCTCGCGGGGCGGGTTCGCTGGTTCGACAGGCGGCCACCGCGGGAGGCGTGGGCGCACGCCTCCGGCGCATGGGTGGGACTGCTGCTCCTCGAGCCGACCCCGGCCTTCCGGCGGGCGATGCCCAGCAAGCTGTACGAGTACCTCGCGTGCGGCCTGCCGGTGCTCGCGACGCCGCTCGACCGGGTCTCGGAGCTCCTGGCCGAGACCGGGGCGGGAGTCACGGTCCGGGACGCGGCAGGTGCGGCGGAGCTCCTGGCCCAGTGGGCTGCGGCGCCCGCGGAGGTCGACGCGCTACGTGCGGCGGCGGTCACGGCCGCCGAGGGCTTCGGTGACGTGACCGGACCCTTCGTCGAGCGGTGCCGGGAGCTGGTTGCGGGCTTGACGAAGCCGAGGTAGGAGAGCGGTCAGGAGGCGCGACTAGACTGTGCGGTCGTGTGCAAGGGGCCGAGAGTGATCGACGATCGCCGGATGGGGGCACGGACCTGAACAGGGCACGACGCTGGGTGAAGCGCGTGGTGGTCGGCGTGGCCCGCTTCTTCGCGCGGCAGCGCCGGTGGTTCCCGGGATGGCTGAACGACGCGGTCGACTGGGTGCGGTGGCGGCTGCCCGACTCCTGGGTGCGCGCCGTCACGGGTCGCGGTGGTGGCGGCGTCGGGCGCAAGGACTGGGACTACCCGGGGGTTCATGAGCGGCCGCCTGTCCCCGAGAGTCCGCGTCGGCTCTTCGTCGGCCCGACGAACTTCGCCGGCCAGGGCCTCGCCTGGACGCGCGCCGCCGAGCGTGAGCTGCCCGGGGTTCAGGGCGTCTGCTTCGCGCTGGAGATCGTCGGTGGCTTCAGCTTCGAGGACGACTTCCACGTCACGCCGCTCGCCTACCGGCGCAACCGACGCTGGCAGGCCGAGCAGTTCGCCTACGTCCAGCAGTTCAGCCACGTCCTCATCGAGGCGGGGCGCCCGCTGTTCGCCGACCTGTTCCACCTCGACCCCTTCCGGGAGGCGAAGGTGCTCGGCGCCGCCGGTGTGCGCGTCGGGATGATGTCGCACGGCAGCGACTCGCGGATCCCGTCGAACCACGCCGAGCGGTACCCGTGGTCGCCGTTCCGGGACAAGGACTGGCCCGAGGTACCGCGCCTCCAGCAGCAGGCCTCGCGCTTCGTCCAGCGGCTGCGTGGCTTCGGCGGGCCGGTCTTCGTCTCCACCCCCGACCTCCTGGACGACCTCCCGTTCGCCGAGTGGTGCCCCGTGGTCGTCGACGCCGACCGGTGGCGCAGCGACGCCCCGGTACTGGAGCACCCGCGGCCCGTCGTCGTGCACGCCCCCAGCAACCCGCGCATCAAGGGCTCTCGCCTCGTGGACGAGGCTCTCGAGCCGCTGCACGAGAGCGGCCTCATCGAGTACCGCCGGATCGGCCGGGTGCCGGCCGAGGAGATGCCGGCGATCTACGCCGATGCCGACATCGTCCTCGAGCAGTTCCGGCTCGGCAGCTACGGCGTCGCGGCGTGCGAGGCCATGGCCGCCGGGCGGGTCGTCGTGGGCAACGTGACCCCGGTCGTGCGCAACCGCGTGCGGCACCGCACGGGCCTCGACCTGCCGATCGTGCAGGCCGAGCCGACGCGGATCGGCGCCGTCGTGGAGCGGCTCGTCGCCGAGCGGGACGACGGGATCGCCGCCGCCGCCGCCGGGCGGGCGTTCGTCGACGCGGTGCACGACGGCGCGTTCTCGGCGCGCGCGCTGCTCCCCTTCCTCGAGGGCACCGCCGATGAGTGACCATCGGGTGGTGTACCTCGCGGGGAACGACGTGCTGAGCGACGCCCGCGTGCTCAAGTACGTCGCGGCGGCCGAGGAGCTCGGCTTCGACGTCGTGGCCATCGGCGTCACGCGCCAGGGGCGCGGCAGCGAGACAGTCGTCGGCCGGTCCCGCGTCGTCGTCGTGGGCACGGCGACGACCCTGCGCGACCGGGTCGCCAGCAAGTGGCGCCAGGTGCGCGTCGTGGCCCGGTGGTCCTTCGCCGACGAGGACGCGGTCCGCGCCGCACGGGGGCAGGTGGCCCGCTGGCGGACGACGGCGGGCGCGAAGCGGGGCTGGCGGC
>JAEWQZ010000273.1 GCA_023460255.1 Actinomycetes bacterium | reverse complement strand
GCCGTGCGCCGAGGACGCCCTGACCTGCGACGTCGACCGCGACGTCGTCCACCCGGACGCCCTCCGGCGTGACGCGCACCTGGGAGACCGACGCGTTCGGCAGGGGGACGAGCACGCCGTCGCCGACCATGGCGAGCCAGACGCCGAGCGCCAGCCCGTGCCCGACGACGAGCACCTCGCCACCCCCGGGGTGGGCCGCGGCGATCCGGTCCATCGCGTCGCGCACCCGCCCGACGAACGTGGCCGCGTCCTCGCCGCCGGGCAGGCCCGGGTGGCGGCCGCTGATGATCTCCCCGACGAGGTCCGGCCAGCTGATCACCTGGTCCAGCACGGACTCGTGCCGGCGCTCGTAGTGACCGAAGTGGTACTCCCGCAGGTCGGGGTCGGTGCGCAGGCGCACGCCGTCGTGGTGCCGCAGGATCTCGACCGCCGTCGCGACGGCCCGCCCCGAGGGGGACGAGTACGCCGCCACGAACGGGCGCTGCGCGAGGTGGGCAGCGGTCGCCCGGACGCCGTCGCGCCCCGCGCGCGTCAGCGGCGAGTCGGACCACCCCTGGAGCAGGCGGCGCTGGTTGAGGTAGGTGCGCCCGTGGCGCACGAGGGTCAGGGTCAGGGTTCCGGTCGTCGTCGGTGCGACCGTCGTGTCCGTCGTCATGGCGCCGACGCTACGAGGCGCGGGCGGCGGGTCGGCGACGGGAGCATGACGCGAGGATGAACCCCCGCTCAGAACTCCACGCGCGCGGCGACCTCGCGCACGTGTGCCTCGACCGCCGCCACGGCCGCCTCGCGTTCGATCAGTCCCTCGAGGTTGCTCAGGCCCGACAGGATGGCGCCCACCCCGCCGCCTGCGACGGGGACCCAGACGACCTCCTCGCCCGCGCTGACGCGGTCGAGGCGCGCGAGCACCCCGAACTCGTCCTCGATCAGCTCGTCGTCGGCGAGGAAGAGGTCGAAGCTCACCGAGCTCCGCAGGGAGCCGTCCGGGTTGCGCACGTCGTACTGGCAGACGAACGCGTAGTCGCCCGCGGCCCAGTCCAGGCCGAGCGGCACCCCGATCGACTCCGACAGCGACTCCGGCCGCCACACCTGCGCGCACAGCTCGATCTGCACACCCGTGGCCGGCTCGGTCTGCTGCCAGGTCCACGCAGCGGTCCGGAAGTCGGCGTAGCTGACCCGGTCGGCCGCCGACGGGTCGTCGTCGCCGCCCCCGGCGCCGCCGCCCTCGTCGTCCCCGCCCTCGCCGTCGTCCCCCGGGGCGTCCTCGGCCGCCGCCGGAGACGTCGCCCCGTCCGAGGTCGCGGCGCAGCCCCCGCCCGCCAGGATCGTTCCGAGCGCGAGGACGACGACGCAGAGCGGGCGGGTGGTGCGGTGCACGGGTGCCTCCGAGGCAGCGAGGGATCGGACGAACCGCAGCCCATCGGTCCCGGGACACGGGTTGTGAGCGATCGGGGCAGTGACGTCCGCCCGCGGTCCGCCCGTCGCCCGACGACAATCCCGATGCCGCAGGTCAGGAGGTCTGACACCATCCCGCCATGGTCGAATCGACGGAACCCGACGCCGGCTGCATCTTCTGCGCCATCGCCGCCGGCGAGGCGGAGGCGAGCCTCGTCCACGAGGACGACACGGTGCTGGTCTTCATGGCCCTGCACCCCGTGGTGCCCGGCCACCTCCTGGTGGTGCCGCGCCGGCACGTGGTCGGCCTGGAGGACATCGACGCGGCTACGAGCGCGCACGTGTGGGCGGTCGGCCACGAGATGGCGCGCGCCCTGCGCCGCTCCGACCTGCGCTGCGAGGGGATCAACGTCTTCCTGTGCGACGGCGACGCCGCTTTCCAGTCGGTCTTCCACTTCCACCTGCACGTCATCCCGCGCTACGTGGGGGACAGCTGGAAGCTCCTCGTCGAGGAGGTCGAGCGCGAGCGACGGCTGCTCGACGCCGAGGCCCGTGCCGTCAGGGACGCGCTCGCCGCGATGGGCTGAGTCGCCTGGGCACGACCGCCTCGGCGCACCGGGTGATGTTGTCCGCGCTCATGGACGCGCCCCGACCGACCGATGAAGGATGGGCACGCCCCCCGACCCGAGCCGCGGACACCACGCGGCCGAGCCAGACGGAGGACGCCCGTGAGGAAGATCGCGCGCGCCGCTCCTGCGGTGCGCGCGGACGAGGCCGCCCACGGCGGTGCGTCGGCGGCGGGAGTCGACGACGCAGCGGGGGCCGACGACGCAGCGGGGGCCGATGACGCGGCGGGGACGGACGCGGCGTCGTCCGAGCGGGAGTGGAGCGTCCGCCGGCGCCCCAGTAGCGGCTGGCTCCGCCGGGCGCTGTTCGAGGCCGGCACCGGGCCGGCCGTCGCGCTGATCGGCGTCGCGGTCGCCGCCGTCGCGCTGGTCACCTTCCGCGTCGCCGGGCAGACGCCGGTGGTCTTCCACGCGTTCTACGTCCCCATCGTCGTGGCCGCCAACCGCTTCCTGTGGCGGGGCGCCCTCCTGACGGGCATCGTCTGCGGCCTCCTGGCGGGGCCGCTGCGGCCCGTGAACGACGACGCCGGCGCCGCCCAGATGACGTGGGCCTGGGTCTTCCGCATGGTGATCTTCTGCCTGATCGGGCTGGTCGTGGCCTGGTTCTCGCGGGAGTCGTCGACGTCCCTGGCGGCGGTCGTGCGCGAGTACGGCAACGCCCGCTCCCTGCGCACGGCCCTCGAGCAGAACGAGCTGCACGCCCACTACCAGCCGATCGTCGACCTCACGACGGGCGACGTCCGCGGCTTCGAGGCGCTGTGCCGGTGGACGCACCCGGTGGAGGGGCCGATCCGGCCCGTCGACTTCATCCCGCTCGCGGAGCGCACCGGCGTCATCGTCCCGCTGGGGCGGTACATGCTCGACCGGGCCGCGGCGCAGGCGGCCGACTGGCACGCCGCCGGCTCCCCGCCGCTGGTGGTGAGCGTCAACGTCTCGGCCGAGCAGCTCAACCGGGACGACCTCATGGACCACGTGACGCAGGCCCTGCGCGCGTCGGGGCTGCCGGCGTCCGCGCTGTGCCTCGAGATCACCGAGACCGCCCTGATCAAGGACCCCGTGGCCGCCATGGTGAGCATGCGCGCCGCGCACGACCTCGGCGTGCTCGTCGCGCTGGACGACTTCGGCACCGGCCACTCGTCGCTGGCGTACCTCAAGGACTTCCCCGTCGACATCATCAAGATCGACAAGTCCTTCGTCGACCGCGTCGACGTGGACGACAAGGCCAAGGCGCTCGTACTCGCCGTCGTGGAGCTCGCGCACGCGCTCGGCGCCACGACCATCGCGGAAGGGATCGAGCGGCCCGCGCAGCGCGAGTCCCTGCGCCTGCTCGGCTGTGACCAGGGCCAGGGCTACCTGCTCGGTCGCCCCGGGCCGGCGGACGCCGCCACCTGGTGACCGTCCACGACGGCGAGCGATCGTCGTTGCGTGCAGAATGGCCACATCCATGACGAGGGGGCGGCCGGGTGACTGATCCGCGAGTCGCGCGCGAGATCGACCAACGGCGATCGCGCCTCCTGTTCGCATCCGTGGCGATCCTCGCCCTGTGCATGATCGTCCCCGCGTTCCGTGGCATCGCGTGGGTGTTCGGGATCGCCCTGGGCCTCGTGTCCGTCGGGTTCGTCCTCTACCTCTCGCGCGTGCTGCCCCGCCGCGGACGCTCCGGCTCGCCGCCCGACGAACAGCGGCTTTGATACTGCGGCAATCGGGTGATTCTGCCCTGATCGGGACAACACCGTCCTGTTCTACCGATACGGTCCGGGGGTTGTCCGCGGCGGTCCGTCCGCCTGAGCAGGGGGTACACGCATGGGTCGCCGCACGTCCGGCCTCACGTCCGCCGTCGTCGTCGCAGTTCTGCTGCCGTTGCTGGTGGCCTCCGGGGCCAGCTCCAGCGCGGCGGCCCCCGACCTCCACGAGCGTGTCGTCGACATCACCGGGAGCGGCACGGTCTCGGTGCAGCGCGGGATGACCGGCCGGCCGGGCAAGCCGTGCCC
>JAEWQZ010000272.1 GCA_023460255.1 Actinomycetes bacterium | reverse complement strand
GGTCGGCGGCGGGGGCACCGGGTGCTCGGTCGGTGGCTCGGGCTCGGCCGGTGGCTCGGGCTCGGCCGGTGGCTCGGGCTCGGCCGGTGGCTCGGGCTCGGTCGGTGGCTCGGGCTCGGTCGGTGGCTCGGGCTCGGCCGGCGCATCAGGCAGGGGCTCCGGTCCCGGCTCGACCGGGGCGTCCGGCGCCGGCTCGACCGGGGCGACGGAGTCGGCGGTCTCGGTCGGCGCGTCGGGCCCGGGAGCGGTCGGACGCTCGTCCTCGTGGCGGTCGCGGGGCGTCGTGGACATGGTCCCCTCCTGTCGCGGATGGCCGTCACCAACGTAGCGAAGCGGGACGGATCGCGCCCTCGGGGGACACCCTGAGCGCGAGATCCGACAGTAAGAGCGGCCGTCGCCGTGACAAAGGTCCCCCTCGAGGCCCCTCGCGACACGCAAGCATGGGATGAATTCACCGGCCACCGAGGGCCCGCCTGGGAAGGACCCCCTGATGAACCTGCTCGACCGCAGCCGGACAGTCGCGGCGCCCGGCTACAACAGGTGGCTGGTGCCACCGGCGGCCCTGGCCGTCCACCTGTCCATCGGGCAGGTGTACGCGTTCAGCGTGTTCAAGAACCCGCTGCTGGACCGCTTCGGGACCAGCCACACGTCGATCGCCGTGATCTTCTCCATCGCGATCGTCATGCTGGGGCTCTCGGCCGCGTTCGGCGGCCGGTGGATGGAGCGCAACGGGCCGCGCAAGGCCATGGCCCTGTCAGCCACGTTCTGGGTCTCCGGGTTCCTCATCGCGTCGCTCGGCGTCTCCCTCGGCCAGCTGTGGATCGTCTACCTGGGCTACGGCGTCGTCGGGGGCATCGGGCTCGGCATCGGGTACATCTCGCCGGTCTCGACGCTCATCAAGTGGTTCCCGGACCGCCCGGGCCTGGCCACCGGCCTGGCGATCATGGGCTTCGGCGGCGGCGCGATGGTCGCCTCGCCGCTGACCGCCCGCCTCCTCGACGCGTACGCGGCCGCGCCCGCCGACGCGATCGTGCCGACGATGCTGACCCTCGCCGCGATCTACGCGGTGCTCATGACCGCCGGCGCGGCAGTGATCCGCGTCCCGGCACCGGGCTGGCGGCCGGAGGGCTTCGTGCCCACCCAGAAGAAGCGCGCCATGCAGACGCTCGCCGACGTGCGGGTCGCCAGCGCCGTCCGGACGCCGCAGTTCTACCTGCTCTGGATCGTCCTGTTCACGAACGTCACGGCCGGCATCGGGATCCTCGAGCAGGCGTCCCCGATGATCCAGGACTTCTTCTCGACGGTGACGCCCGAGTCGGCCGCCGGCTTCGTCGGGCTGCTGTCGCTGGCGAACATGGCGGGCCGGTTCGGCTGGTCCACCTTCTCCGACCGCCTGGGCCGCAAGCTCACGTACGTCATGTACCTCGGGGTCGGGGCGCTGCTCTACGGTGCGCTGGCACTGTTCGGCGCGAGCGCGAGCGTGGCGCTGTTCGTCACCGTCACATTCGTGATCGTGAGCTTCTACGGCGGCGGCTTCGCCACGGTGCCCGCCTACCTCAAGGACCTCTTCGGCTCCCTCGAGGTCGGCGCGATCCACGGTCGGCTGCTCACGGCCTGGTCGGCGGCGGGCGTCGCCGGGCCCCTCATCGTCAACGCGATCGCGGACGCGCGCAGCGCCCAGGGGGTCAGCGGAGCCGACCTCTACCTGCCCTCGCTCGTCGTCATGGCCGTGGTGCTGCTCGTCGGCTTCCTGGCCAACCTCGCCATCCGCCCGGTGCACGCCCGGCACCACGAGGCGGTCCCGACCGGCACGGTCCCGACCACGGCCACGACCACGGCCCCGACCGGCACGGTTCCGACCAGCACCGCCACGACCAGCACGGCCACGAGCGCGCTCGTCGCCACCGGCGTCAAGGAGTCCTGATGACCACCACCGACATCGTCCTCGACCGGCCCGCCGACGGCGCGGTCGCCGACCGCCCGTCCGTCGAGGCCCGACCTGTCGAGGCCCCCGCCGGACGCGCCGCCTCCCTCGCGCTCGGGCTGTGGGCGGTCGTCGGCGGCCTCCTCGCCTACGGCGTCCTCCAGACGGTCCTCAAGGCCTCGGCCCTGTTCGGCTGACGGCCCTGTTCGGCTGACGGCTCGGATGACGGCCCTGCTCGGCTGACGGCTCGGATGACGGCCCTGCTCGGATGACGGCTCGGATGACCTTGCCCGTCGACCTGGGACCAAGGGCGGCCGCCGGGGATGCCCCCGGGGCGCAGAGTGGGGCGGTGCCCACGCCCCGCCTCTTCACGCCGCTGACGCTCCGGTCGGTCACGGCGCGCAACCGCCTCTGGCTCGCGCCGATGTGCCAGTACTCGGCGACCGACGGCGTGCCCGGGCAGTGGCAGCTGGTGCACCTCGCCGCGCGGGCCTCCGGCGGGTTCGGGCTGCTCGTCACGGAGGCCGCGGCCGTCGCGCCCGAGGGCCGGATCACCCCGCACGACGTCGGGCTGTGGTCGGACGAGCAGGCCGAGGCGTGGCGCCCCGTCGTCGACGCCGTGCACGCGCGCGGGGCGGCGATCGTCCCGCAGCTGGCCCACGCCGGGCGCAAGGCGTCGACGTACCGGCCGTGGGCGCCGGCCCAG
>JAEWQZ010000271.1 GCA_023460255.1 Actinomycetes bacterium | reverse complement strand
CGCGGGCGTCGTCGAGGTGCACGTCCGGGTCGGTGGGTGCGTGCTGCGCCTCGCGTTCCCGGAGGGCGCCCCGGGCGCCGCGGCGCTGGCCGACGCCCTGGCCGTGCGCGTCGCCTGACGCCGGCCTGACGCCGGGCCGGGGGAAACCGTCACCGACTTGGGACATCGGGGCGGTACCACGGTGGCGCGGCAACCGCCATCATCGTGACCGTGCAGCGGTCGCCGGAGTATGACGCGTTCGGTCCCTGGACCTACCGCGTCCGCACCGCCGACGAGGTCCCGCGGCTGTACCGGCGGCACGGCATCGACCCGGCCGCCGAGCGGCTCGTGCTCAAGGTGCCCCGGGTGATCGACCGCCGCGACGCGAACCCCGAGATGCACCTCTACGACCACCTGCTCGTCGCGCGGGCAGAGACCCTGACGGTGCTCAGCCGCCGGGGCGACACCTACCAGACCCTCGACCTGCCGTACGGGCGGATCGCGGCCATCCACCACAGCGTCTCGATGCTGGACGGCCGGCTGCTCGTCCACGACGTCGGCGGGCTCGAGCGCGGCGGCATCGCGGTGGCCGTGCAGTACAACGCGGTGTCGCGGGGGGTCGTCGAGGAGCTCGTCGAGCTGCTGCGCGCCCAGGCGCTCGTCGCCCGCGGCCCGGCGGAGCAGCCGGGTCGTGCGCCGGTCCCGGCCACGCGCCTCGCCGACCTCGGGGACGTCGACGCCGGGCTGGTCACCGCGCAGATGGAGATCGTGGAGCGGCGGCCCGGGCTCGTGCTCCTCGGGGCGCACCCGCGCGTCGTCGTGCCGCGTCGGGACGTCCCGCTGCGGCGGCTGCTCGACGCGATGCGCCCGGTGACGCTGCATGCGGCGCTGGTCTGCGCGGACGCGGGGACGCTGGAGTTCGTGCACCGGCGGGAGTGGTTCACCAGCCATCCGCGGCCGGCGTGGTCGATCGCCTACACGGTGATCGTCACCTCCGCCGTGACGGCCGTCGGGTCGCACGAGCACCCGCGGTACGTCGGCGCGTACCGGGTGCAGGTCGCGATGGGTCGTGGGGTCGTGGAGATCGCCTTCCCCGACGGCGCTGAGTCCGGCGCGGCCATCGCCGGCGCGCTCGCGGGTGTGCGCGCCATCTGACCGCCACGCCGCCACCCCGCCACCCCCGCCCCCCCACTACCCGCAGATCGCGGCGCCCGGAGGAGATCGCGGCGCTCGAGGGCCGCGATCTCCGCCTACCGCCGCGATCTGCGTGGGAGGGGTGGGTGGCGGGTGTCGGTCAGGCCGGCGGGCGGCCACCGCGGACGGCCTCCAGCAGCAGGACGGCGACGTCGGCGACGTCCGGGGCCGACGCGCGGTCCCCGCCGGCCCGGCCCGTCGCGTCGCCCACGCCCTGGGTCAGCATCGTGACGCAGAAGGGACAGGCGGTGGCGACCCGCGCCGCGCCCGTCGACACCGCCTCGGCGCCGCGCTCCGTCGCGATCCGCGTCCCCGTCGTCTCCTCGAGGAACGCTCGCGCGCCTCCCCCGCCGCAGCAGAAGCTGCGCTCGCCGGACCGCGGCATCTCCGTCAGCGTGAGGCCGGCGGCCGCGAGCAGCTCCCGGGGCGGGGTGTACACGCCGTTGTGCCGGCCGAGGTAGCAGGGGTCGTGGTAGGTCACCGGCCCCGCCGGCGTCGATCCCGCCGGCGTGGCCCCGTCCGGCGTCGATCCCGCCGGCGTGGTCCCGTCCGGCGGTGTGGTCCCGTCCGCCGGTGTGGTCCCGACGCCGCCGACGTCCGCGGCCGCCACCGGGCGCAGCCGCCCCTCGGCGACCAGTCGGTCGAGGAGCTCGGTGTGGTGCACCACCTCGAACACCCCGCCGAGCTGCGGGTACTCGTTGCCCAGCGCGTTGAGGCAGTGCGGGCAGGTCACGACGATGCGGGTCGCCCCGGCCGCGGTGAGCGTGTCGATCGTCGCGCGGGCCGTCGTCTGGAAGAGGAGCTCGTTGCCGGCCCGGCGCGCGGGGTCCCCGCTGCACCCCTCGGCCTGGCCGAGCACGGCGAACCGCACGCCCGCGGTGTGCAGCAGCTCGGCGACGGCACGCGACGTGCGGCGGGCACGGTCGTCGTAGGCGCCGGCGCAGCCGACCCAGAACAGGTAGTCCAGACCCGTCGCGTCGGGCACGTCCTGGCCGATCACCGGCACCGGGAACTCCAGGCCCTTGGTCCACGCGAGCCGGTCGCGCGGCGCCGCGCCCCAGGGGTTCCCGCGGCGCTCGATCCCGGCGAACGCCCCGCCGAGCTCCGGCGGGAACGCCGACTCCATGAGCACCTCGTGCCGGCGCAGGTCCACGAACAGGTCGACGTGCTCGATGTCCACGGGACACGCCTGCACGCACGCCCCGCACATGGTGCAGTCCCACAGCGCCTGCGGGTCGACGACGTCGCCCACCAGCGCGAGCGCGTCCACGCCGGCGTGGTCCCCGGCCGAGCCGCCCGCCGCGAGCCCCAGCACGCCCGTCGACGCGGTGCGTCCCGACGGTGCCGTGGACGCGTTGGGCCCGGGGCGCAGGCCCGGCGTCGTCGCGAACGCGTGGTCGCGCAGCGCGAGGACCATGAGCTTCGGCGAGAGGGTCTTGCCCGTGGCCCACGCCGGGCACTGCTCCTGGCAGCGGCCGCACTCGGTGCACGTCGCCAGGTCGAGCAGGCCCTTCCAGGTCAGGTCCTCGATGCGTCCGACGCCGAGCCGGGCGTCGTCGGGCAGGTCCTCGAGGCGGTCGAAGTCGACGACCGCGCCCGCCGCCCGCACCGGCGGCACCGCGCCGAGGGCCGGGCGGCCGTCCGGCTCGCGGCGCGCCCAGACGTTCACCACGGCGGTGAACCGGTGCCACGCCACACCCATCGCGGGCCGCAGCCCGACGACCGCGAGCCATGCCGAGGACGTGAGGATCTTCACCAGCGCGAGCACGACGACGGCGGTCTCCAGCGTCGCCGTCTCGACGCCCACCCAGGACGCGCCGAACCACGTGGTGAACGGGAAGTCCCAGACGAACGAGACGTCCGGGGCGCCCGGGAGCTGGGCGTCGGGTCCCTCGACGAACCAGCCCGACCACGCCGTGGTCCACGACCACGGCGGGACCCCGCCCGCCGACGACACGCCCGCCGCCTGGAGGTGCAGCGCGACCTCCAGCCCGCGCAGCAGCAGCACGCAGGCGACGACGACGGCGATGACGGCCTCCACGAAGTACGCCTGCCCGGCGTTCGAGCCGAAGAACCGCGACGCGCGCGAGGTGTCCGGGCCCGCAGCAGACCCCGCGGCAGCCGACGCGCGCGCCGCGGCCGACCGCCCCCGACGCGGGTGCTCGCGCTGCCGCACGAGGGCGAGCCAGGCGATGCCGAGCAGCGCGAGCCAGGCGATCGCCTCGGTGAGCCAGGAGAGCCAGCGCCAGCCGCCGACGACGGGCAGGGTCGACCCCGGGTCGACGATCTGCCAGAAGCTGCCCGCGAGCGTGACGAACAGCACCGGGAACGAGAGCATGACCGCCCAGTGCGCGACCGCGACCCCCCAGCGGCTGCGGAACCTGCGGTGGCCGAGGATCCGGACGAGGGCCTGCCGGGTGCGCAGCCAGGGCCGGGCGCGTCGCTCCGGGGCAGGGCCGCCGCGGGCCACGGTGCGCACGATCGCGCGGGCGCCGGCGCCGAACGACCACACGCCCACGACCGACGAGCCCACGGCCAGCACCAGGGCCACCCACTGCAGTCCTGTCACGGGTGCACGCTACCTGCCGGGTCGCGCGCCGCCGCGCCGCTGCCGCGCCGCTGCCGTGCCGCCTCCGTGCCGCGTCCGCGGGGAGTCCCTGCCCTCCCCTGGCGGGGCGATGATCACGAGCGGCAGGTACGATGACGGCACTCCAGCATCGCGCCGGCCAACGACCGGCAGGTGTGCCGTACCCGCAGACAGACCGCCCACCGACGACCGCCCTCTCGCCCGACGGACGGAGCCGGCCCGTGCTTCAGCTGCTCGCCATGCACCTGGCGGCAGCCGTCGTCGCGCCCGCGGCGGTGCGCTGGCTCGGGCGGCGGGCGTTCCTCCTCCTCGCCCTCGTCCCCGCGGCGGGAGTCGTCTGGGCGCTGCGCTGGACCGGCGAGGTGATGGACGGTCGGGGCCCGGTCTCCACCGCCGCCTGGGTCCCCGAGCTCCACCTCGACCTCGCCTTCCGGCTCGACACCCTGAGCTGGCTGATGGTCCTGCTCGTCGGCGGCGTGGGTGCGCTCGTCTTCGTCTACTCGGCCGGGTACTTCTCGACGAAGGCCGCCGGGATGGGCCGCTTCGCCGGGGTCCTGGTGGCCTTCGCGGGCTCCATGTTCGGTCTCGTCACCACCGACGACCTGCTTCTCCTCTACGTGTTCTGGGAGCTGACGACGGTCACGTCGTACCTGCTCATCGGGCACTACGCGGACCGCAAGGCGTCCCGTCGCGCCGCGATGCAGGCCATCATCGTGACGACGTTCGGGGGCCTGGCGATGCTCGTCGGCGTCATCGTGCTCGGCGAGACCGCCGGCACCTACCGGATCTCCGAGGTGGTCGCGGACCCGCCATCGGGCACGGGGGTGACGGTCGCCGTCGCGCTCCTCCTCCTCGGGGCCCTGAGCAAGTCCGCGCTGGTGCCGTTCCACTTCTGGCTGCCGTCCGCGATGGCGGCCCCGACGCCGGTCTCCGCCTACCTGCACGCGGCCGCCATGGTGAAGGCCGGTGTGTACCTCGTGGCGCGGTTCGCCCCCGGGTTCGCCGAGCTGGGGGCGTGGCGGGCGATCGTGCTGACGGTGGGCGCGTGGACGCTCGTGCACGGCGGCTACCGCGCCCTGCGGCAGTACGACCTCAAGCTCGTCCTCGCGTTCGGCACGGTGAGCCAGCTCGGTCTGCTCGTGCTGCTCGTCGGGGCCGGGAACGAGGCCGCGGCCCTGGCCGGCCTGGCGATGGTCGGCGCGCACGCGATGTTCAAGGCCGCGCTGTTCCTCGTCGTGGGCGTGGTCGACGCGGCGACCGGCACACGCGACCTGCGCCGTCTCGAGGGCCTCGCCCGCGCGCTGCCGGTCACGGCGACGGTGGGCGCGCTCGCGACGGCGTCGATGATCGGGCTGCCGCCGTTCGCCGGGTACGTCGCCAAGGAGGCCGCGATCGAGGCCCTCCTGCACGACGGCGGCACCGCGGCCGGCGTCGCCGTGCTCGCCGCGATGGTCGTGGGCTCCGCGCTGACGGTGGCGTACGGCCTGCGGTTCTGGTTCGGCGCGTTCGGGCCCGCGATCCGCGGCGCGGTGCCCCTGCCCGAGCCCGACGACGGCGTCTGGCCACCCCTGCGTGTCTCCCGGCCCAGCCTCCTGCTCGTGGGTCCCGCGGCCGTGCTCGCGCTCCTCGGCCTGGCGACGGCGCTCGTCCCCCATCTCGGTGAGGACCTGCTCCAACCGCACGCCGCCACGTACCCCGGCGAGCCCGGCTACCTGACCCTGTGGGCGGGCCTCGGCCCGGCGCTCGGGCTGACCGCGCTCGTCCTCGTCGGCGGCGGGCTGCTCTTCTGGCAGCGCGTCCGCGTCGAGAGCTGGCAGCACCGCGTCCCGGTGCGCTCGGACGCCGACCTCGTGTACCGCCGGATGATGCGACGGCTCGACGACGTCGCGGCCGACGTCACGGGCGTCACCCAGCGTGGTTCGCTGCCGTTCTACCTCGGAACGATCCTCGTCGTCCTCGTCCTGCTCGTCGCCTCCGCCCTCGTGCCCGACGCGCCCGCCCTCGAGCGGTGGGTGGTGTGGGACACACCGGTGCAGCTCCTCGCGGGCGGGATCACCGCCGCCGCCGCCGTCCTCGCCGCCCGTGCCCGACGCCGGCTCAAGGCGATCCTGCTGGCGGGCCTCAGCGGGTACGGCCTCGCGGCCCTCTTCCTCCTGCACGGCGCGCCGGACCTCGCGCTGACGCAGGTCCTCGTCGAGACGGTCACCCTCGTCGTGCTGGTCCTCGTGCTGCGCCGGCTGCCCCCGTACTTCTCGGTCCGCCCGCTGGCCGCGAGCCGGTGGGTGCGCCTCGGGATCGGCGTCGGGGTCGGGCTCGCCGTCGGCGCGCTCGCCCTCCTCGCCCCGTCCGTCCGCACCGCCGAGCCCGTGTCGGCGGACTTCCCCGAGCAGGCGTACGTCTACGGCGGGGGCCGCAACGTCGTCAACGTGACCCTCGTCGACATCCGCGCCTGGGACACGATGGGCGAGATCTCCGTGGTGCTGGTCGCCGCAACCGGCGTGGCGTCCCTGATCTTCCTGCGGCGCCGCAGCGGCGAGATCCTGCGGCTGCGCGACGCGTCGACGGACCACACCGTCTGGGGCGAGGCGCGTGACCCGATGGCCGCGCTGCGGCACCGGGGCGCCGACGGCCGGCCCGCGACGGCGCGCGAGGCGGCGGACCGGGTCCACGCCGACATCGCGGCCGGCCACGCCGGGCCTCCGGGTGCCGACGTCCTGCGCGCGAGCCGGACCCTCGCGCCGCAGCGCCGCAGCGTGATCTTCGAGATCGTCGTCCGGATCCTGTTCCACTCGATGATCGCGGTCGCGGTCTTCCTGCTGTTCGCGGGCCACAACGCCCCCGGCGGCGGCTTCATCGCAGGCATGCTCGCGGGCGTCGCGCTCGCCGTGCGCTACCTCGCCGGGGGCCGCTACGAGCTCGGCGAGGCCGCGCCGGTGCACCCGGGCCTGCTGCTCGGCAGCGGCCTGTTCCTGTCGGCGGGCGTCGGGCTGATCGCGCTGATCTTCGGCGGGGCCGTGCTGCAGAGCGAGATCCTCCTGTTCACCGTGCCCGTCCTCGGCGACATCAAGCTCGTGACGTCGCTGTTCTTCGACCTCGGCGTCTTCCTCGTGGTCATCGGGCTGGTGCTCGACCTGCTGCGCAGCCTCGGCTCCGAGATCGACAGGCACGTCGAGGACGACGCCGCCGACGGGCCCGTGCGCGAGGAGGTGCGCACGTGACCACCACCAGCCCCAACCTCGTGCTCGTCGCAGTGGTCGTCGTGCTGGTCGCGGCCGGCGTGTACCTCATCCTCGAGCGCAGCCTGACCCGGGTGCTCGTCGGCGTCCTCATCCTCAGCAACGGGATCAACCTGCTCATCCTCAGCACCGGCGGCAACGCCGGCCGCCCGCCGCTGTTCGACCCGGACGCGGGCGACGAGGGCATGGCCGACCCGTTGCCGCAGGCGATGATCCTCACCGCGATCGTCATCACGCTCGGCCTGAGCGCGTTCCTCGCGACCCTCGCCTACCGGTCCTGGCAGCTCAACCGGCACGACGAGGTGCAGGACGACCTGGAGGACCGCCGGGTCGCGGCGCGGGCCGCAGCCGACCTGTCGGCCTACGAGGACCTCGACTCCTCGAGCGACGTCACCCTCGACGAGGAGGCCGCCGAGGTGCACGACGACACGGTGCACGAGGAGGCCCTCGCCGAGGACGCCGCCCGCGAGGCGGCCGGCCGCGAGACGGGGGGTGGTCCACGTGGCTGACCTCTCCTGGGTGGTCCCGCTGCCGGTCGTCCTGCCGCTGTCCGCCGCCGGCCTCGCCCTGGCGATGTGGCGGCACGCCCGCGCCCAGAACGTCATCAGCCTCGTGGCGCTCAGCGGTGTGCTGGCCGCGGGGGTCACGTTGCTGCTCGCCGCCGACGACGGGCCCCTCGTGCTCGACGTCGGCGGGTGGACCGCGCCGGTGGGCATCCCGCTCGTCGCGGACCGCCTCACCGGCCTCATGCTCACCGTCTCGGCGACGGTGCTGCTCGGCGTCCTCGTGTACTCCCTGTCCCAGGGCAACCAGTACGGCGAGGACGAGACGCCCGTCGCGATCTTCCACCCCACCTACCTCGTGCTGGCGGCCGGGGTGAGCAACGCGTTCCTGTCCGGCGACCTGTTCAACCTGTACGTCGGCTTCGAGATCCTGCTCGTCGCCTCGTACGTGCTCATCACGCTGGGCGGCTCCGGCGAACGGGTGCGCGCGGGCACCATCTACGTCGTCGTGTCCCTCGCGTCGTCGATGGTGTTCCTCCTCGCGATCGGTCTGGTCTACGCCGCGACCGGCACGCTCAACCTCGCCCAGCTCGCGGTCCGGCTGCCCGACGTCGACCCGTCCGTCGCGCTCGCACTCCAGCTGCTCCTGCTGCTCGCGTTCGGCATCAAGGCGGCGATCTTCCCGCTCTCGGCGTGGCTGCCCGACTCCTACCCGACGGCCCCCGCGCCCGTCACCGCCGTGTTCGCCGGCCTGCTCACCAAGGTCGGTGTCTACGCGATTATCCGGACGCAGACGCTGCTCTTCCCGGAGGGCCGCGCCGACACCCTGCTCATGTGGGCGGCCCTGGCGACGATGGTGTTCGGCATCCTCGGCGCCGTCGCGCAGAACGACATCAAGCGACTGATCTCCTTCACGCTCGTCAGCCACATCGGCTACATGGTGTTCGGCATCGCCCTGGCCAGCGACGCCGGCCTCACGGGCGCGGTGTTCTACGTCGCCCACCACATCACCGTGCAGACGACGCTGTTCCTCGTCGTGGGCCTCATGGAGCGCCGCGGCGGCTCGACGTCGCTCGACCGGCTGGGCGGGCTGGCGAAGATCGCGCCCGCCATCGCGGTGATGTTCTTCATCCCGGCGATGAGCCTCGCGGGCATCCCGCCGCTGTCGGGCTTCCTCGGCAAGGCCGGGCTCCTCCAGGCGGGCGTGGCGGACGGCTCCCCGCTCGCCTGGGTGCTCGTCGTCGGCGCCGTCGTCACGTCGCTGCTCACCCTCTACGCGGTGGTCAAGGCGTGGAACAAGGCGTTCTGGCAGGGCGCGCCGGAGGAGCCGGGCCCGAGCACCCTGCCGCCGGGCATGGTGGGCGCGACGGCGGCGCTCGTCGTCGTCGGGGTCGGCCTGACGGTCGTCGCCGGGCCCCTGTACGGGTACGCGGCGCGGGCCGCGGAGACCTTGCGCGACCGGGACCAGTACGTCGTCGCCGTGCTGCCCGAGCGTGGGCGCGGCACCGGCGAGTCCGACGAGGTCACCGAGCAGGCCGAAGAGGTCGAGGCCGACGGCGGGATCGGGGTGGGACCGTGAGCCCCCGCCGCGGTCTGCGCTTCTCCGTCGCCGCCGCCGTGTGGCTGACGGTGCTGTGGGTGCTGCTCTGGGGCGACCTGACGGCGGCGAACGTCATCGCGGGCGTCGCCGTCGCCCTCGGCGTCGGGCTCACGCTGCGCATGCCGCCCGTGCCGTACGCGGGCCGCGTCCACGTGCTCTCCCTCCTGTACCTGCTGTGGCGGTTCGTGGTCGACCTGGTGGTGGCGAGCGGACAGGTGGTCCTGCTCGCGCTGAGCCCGCGCGCCCGGCCGCAGTCGGCGCTCGTCGGCGTGCAGCTGCGCAGCCGGAACGAGCTGTACATGACGCTCACGTCGTCGATCACCTGCCTCGTGCCGGGGTCGGTGGTCGTGGAGGCGCACCGCACCACGGGGATGCTCTACGTGCACGTGCTGCACGTGCCCATGGCCCACGGGGTGGAGGCCGCCCGGGCGCACGTGCTCGACACCGAGGCGCGGGTGCTCCGGGCCCTCGCCTCGGACGCCGAGCTCGAGGCTGCCGGTCTGCCGCGCAAGCCCAGGACGGAGGTGCCGGCGTGACGGTCGTCGTCGTCATCAACGCGGTGCTGCTCACGGTCGCGGCGGTGTGCGCGCTCGTGCGGGCCGAGCGCGGCCCGTCGATGCTCGACCGCACGATCGCCGTGGACGTGCTGACGTCGGTGCTCGTCGCCGGCATCGCCACCTACTCGGCGTGGACCATGCGCACCGACACGGTCCCGGTGCTCGTCGCCCTCGCCCTGGTGGGCTTCGTCACCTCGGTGACGATCGCGCGCTTCGCGGCGGTCGAGCCCGAGGGCGAGGGCCGGGTGCTCACCCGCGAGGAGGCGGACGCGCTCGAGGCGGCCCGGCGGATGGCGGAGGAGCGAGAGCTCTCCTTCGACGAGGAGCACCACGGCGGCCCGGCCGAGGGGGAGGTGGGCCGATGACCCCCGAGGTGCTGCGCGACGTCGTCGCGGGCGCGCTGCTGCTGGGTGGCGGCGTGCTCGCCTTCGGCGCCGGCGTCGGGCTGCTGCGGTTCCCGGACCTGCTCAACCGCATCCACGTGGCCACGAAGCCGCAGGTGCTCGGCCTGATCCTCGTGCTGCTCGGCCTGGCCGTGCGGCTCGGTGGGGTGCCCGTGGTGTGGGCCCTGATCCTCGTGGTGCTGTTCCAGCTGCTGACCTCACCCGTGGCTGCGCACATGGTCGCCCGCGCGGGCTACCGCACCGGGAAGGTGCGGTCCGACGAGCTCAGCCACGACGAGCTCACCCGCGACCTCGAGGTCGCCGAGGCGGCGCTCGCGGCGCGGCACGACGCCGGTCCCCCGCCCGTGCCCGTCGACGCCGGGCCGGACAGCCCGAGCGAGGACATCGACGCCGACGAGGCCGAGGTCGAGGAGGCCGTCGCGCGGGGTGCCGAGGAGCGCGCCGAGCAGGAGCACGCCGAGCAGGAGCGTGCCGAGCGGGAGCGTGCTGAGCGGGAGCGCGCCGAGCGGGGACCCGTCAGCGACGGGTCATGACCTTGGCGGCCCCGCGCGTCGCGAGGACCCGCGAGAGCGCGATCGCGGCCCCCGTGATCGTGGCGGCGGCGGCCAGCTCGGCGAGGCGCGCGTCGCTCTCGTCCTCGGGCTTCGGCGGCTTGTGACCGAGGGTGCGCGTCCACACCTGCTCGATGAGCTTCTGCGCGAGCCAGGCCGCCGCCATCGTGGCCAGCAGGCCGACGGCCTTCGCGGCGAGCGACTGCTTCGTGTCGGTCACGTGCCACCTCTCCCGGTCCACTCGTCCTGGTCCACCGTAGCCGGGTGGGTCGACGGGCGCAGGCCGGCGCCGTCCGTGGGCCGTCCGTGAGCACGATAGGGTCGGCGGTGAACGACAGGGGAGCGTCACGGACGCTGAGAGTGCGGCAGGCCGCAGACCCTCGAACCTGATCCGGGTGATACCGGCGTAGGGAGTCGGGACATCTCAGGTCCGTCCGGCACACGGCCGGGCGGGACCCCCCTCGTGCACGACGGCGAGGAGGACGAATGCAGGACACGACGGGCCGGGTACCCCGGCGCAGGGCCGCGCGCATCACGGGCGCGGCGACGACGGCACTGGCGGTGGTCGCGTCGGCGGCCTGCTCGGTGGTCGGGCAGGGCGGCGACGACGTCCCGGGCGAGGGCGGTGACGGCGGTGGGACCGTCGTGCTCGTCACGCACGACTCGTTCGCGCTGCCGGAGGAGCTGGTGGCGCAGTTCGAGGCGGACACGGGGTACACCCTCGAGACGCGGGCGCCCGGCGACGGCGGCGCGCTGGTCAACCAGCTGGTGCTGACCAAGGACGCCCCCCTCGGGGACGCCGTCTACGGGATCGACACCAGTTTCGCGACGCGAGCGATCGACGAGGGGGTCCTCGAGCCCTACACGCCCGCCGGCGCCGTCGAGGAGTACGCGCTCGGCGACGACCTCACCGCCGTCGACATGGGGGACGTGTGCGTCAACGCGGACCTCGAGTGGTTCGCGGAGGCCGGCCTGCCGGTGCCGGAGACCCTCGAGGACCTCGCCGACCCGGCCTACCGCGACCTGCTCGTGGTGACCAACCCCGCGACGTCGTCGCCGGGCCTGGCCTTCCTCGCCGCGACCGTCGGCGCCTTCGGCGAGGACGGCTGGCAGGACTACTGGGCGCGGCTGCGGGACAACGGCGTGCGGGTGGCCGCCGGCTGGTCCGACGCGTACTACGTCGACTTCTCCGGGCCGTCGAGCGAGGGTGACCGCCCGCTGGTGCTCTCCTACGCCTCGTCGCCGCCGTACGAGGTCCCCGAGGGCGGGCCAGGTCCCGACGGGCCGCCGACGGCCGCGCTGCTCGACACGTGCTTCCGGCAGGTGGAGTACGCCGGGGTGCTGGCCGGCGCCGCGAACCCGGAGGGCGCGCGGGCCGTCGTCGACTGGCTGCTCTCGCCCGAGGTCCAGGCGGCGATCCCGGAGTCGATGTACATGTACCCCGTGACCGACGTGCCGCTCCCGGAGGCGTGGGGGCAGTACGCACCGCTCGCCCCGGAGCCGTTCCACGTGGATCCACAGGTGCTCGCCGAGCGCCGCGACCTGTGGATCCAGGACTGGACGGAGACAGTGGTCGGGTGACGTCGTGACCGCGCGGAGGTGGGTGGCCTGGACCCTGGTCGCCGGGGTGCCGCTCGCGTTCCTCGTGGTCTTCTTCGCCTACCCGGTGGGCGCCATCGTGGGGCGCGGGTTCGTCACCGACGGCGCGCCGGACCTCTCGGGGTTCGTCGAGGTGTTCGGGCGGGCCCGGACGTGGCGGGTGGTGTGGCTCACCGTCGCCCAGGCGTCGGTGGCGACGGTCGTCGCCGTCGTGCTGGGCGTGCCCGGCGCCTACCTGCTGTACCGGACGTCGTTCCGCGGCCGGACGCTGCTGCGCGGCCTGGTCGTCGTGCCGTTCGTGCTGCCCACGGTGGTGGTCGGCGTGGCGTTCCGGTCCGTCCTCGCGGCGTCCGGCCCGCTGGGGTTCCTCGGTTGGGACGGGTCCTTCGCGGGGATCGTCGCCGCGCTGGTGTTCTTCAACTACGCGGTGGTGGTGCGGACCGTCGGCGCGTTCTGGGCGGGCCTGGACCCCCGGGCGGAGCAGGCGGCGCGCGCCCTGGGTGCCTCTCCCGCGAGGGCCTTCGCGAGCGTCACCCTGCCCGCCCTGACCCCGGCGATCGCCTCGGCGGCCGCGATCGTCTTCCTCTTCTGCGCGACGGCGTTCGGCGTCGTGCTCGTGCTCGGCGGCCTGCGGTACGGGACCGTCGAGACGGAGATCTGGGTGCTCACGACGCAGATGCTCGACCTGCGGTCCGCGGCCGTCCTCTCGGTGGTCCAGCTCGTCGTCGTGGCCGGCGTGCTCGCCCTGGCCGGCCGGGCCCGCCGACGGCGGGAGCGGGCCCTGGCCCAGACCTCGCCGCAGCGGGAGGTGCCGCGCCTCGCGCTGCTGGGGCC
>JAEWQZ010000270.1 GCA_023460255.1 Actinomycetes bacterium | reverse complement strand
GTGCGCGCCACATCCCGCGTCAGGTCCACGTCGCGGTGGCGCCCCGTCATGTTGGCGACGTCGATGCGCCAGCCGTCGAGCCGGGCGGGCGGGCGCAGCCAGCGGCCGAGGACGGAGTCGGGGCCGTCGAGCAGGCGCCGCCGCAGCTCGCCGGAGCGGTGGTCGAGGACGGGCAGCGACGCGTGGCCGAGCCAGCCCACGGGCTCGCCGTCGGCGTCCCGGTGGTAGAACGCCGCCTCCGCGGACGCCGGGTCCGCCTGGGCGCGCCGGAACCACTCGTGCGTGACGCCCGTGTGGTTCGTGGTCAGGTCACCGACCAGGTGCATCCCCCGGCGGTGCACGGCCGCCGCGAGCGAGGCCAGCGCCGCGTCGCCGCCGAGCAGCGGGTCGACCGTGTCGAACGACGACGCGTCGTACCTGTGCACCGATCCGGCCGGGAAGAACGGCGTCAGGTACAGGACGTCGGCGCCGAGGTCGGCGAGGTGGTCCAGCCGTTCCTCGATGCCGGCCAGGTCGCCGCCGAAGACCTGCCGCCCCGTCTGGCGTCCGCGCGCCGCGGGCTCGTCGTGCCAGGCCATCGGCCGCGCCCAGCCGGGCAGGTCGATCGTGCCGGGCCAGGCCCGCGCCCGCTCCGCCGAGCGCGCGAACCGGTCCGGGAAGACCTGGTACACGACGCCGTGCCGGGCCCACTGCGGCGCCCTGCCGTGCACGGTCAGGCGGAAGTCGCCGTCGTCGGGCACGTCGCGGTCCACCGTCCCGCGCGCCGTCAGCCAGCCCGCCCAGCCCTGGCCGCGCAGCCAGAACCGGTAGCGGGTGACGGGGTTGTGCACCTCGACGTCGGCCGCGTACCAGCGCTCGACGTCGTCGGCGCGGTCCGGGCGGGCTCGGCGGTAGGCAGGCTCGCCGTCGCGCACGGTCCGCACGACGACGTCCACCTCGCCGAGGTGCGCCGGCACGCGGACGCGCACAGGCACCTCGTCGCCCAGCGCCGGCTGCCCCTGCTCGACGTGCAGTGGTCCCCCGTCGTGGTGCGGCCGGCCCAGCGGCAGGCGCACCGGACGGGGGCCGCTCATCCCTTGACGGCGCCGGCGGTGAGCCCGCCGACGATGTACTTCTGGAGGAACAGGAACAGCGCCAGCACCGGCAGGGCCGCGATGACCGCACCCGCGGCGAAGAGCCCCCAGTTCGCCTCGAGCAGCGCCGACACCCAGCCGTACAGCCCGACGGCGAGCGTCCAGTTGGACTCCGACTGGAGGATCACCCTGGCGATGATGAACTCCCCGAAGGTGCTGATGAAGGACAGCAGGCCGACGACGGCCAGGATGGGCGAGACCAGGCGCAGGATGATCGTCCAGTAGATCTGCGTGTGCGTGGCACCGTCGATCTTCGCAGCCTCGTCGAGCTCGCGCGGGACGGTGTTGAAGAACCCGTACATGAGGAACGTGTTCACGCCGAGCGCCCCGCCGAGGTACACGCAGATGAGGGCGATCTTCGAGTTCACGCCGAGCGCCGGGACCACGTTCCCCAGCCCGAGCAGCAGCAGGAAGATGGCCACGAAGGCCAGCATCTGCGGGAACATCTGGATGACCAGCAGCGACGTCAGGCCGGCGCGCCGCCCCGAGAACCGGAAGCGCGAGAACGCGTACGCGGCCGCCGCTCCCATGAGGACCGTGCCGACCGCCGTGGTGATCGCGATGAACAGCGTGTTGCCCATCCACGACCAGAACACCGTCTCGTTCAGCTGGCTGTAGTTCTCCGTGCTGATCTCGGCGAACAGGTCGTTGGAGCCGGTCAGCGTGCCGCCCGCGGACAGGGACGCGGAGATCACGTAGACCAGCGGGAACGCGGCGTACACGACGGCGATGATGCCGACGACGTGCCGCCAGCCGAGCTCGGCGACCCAGCGCCCGAAGGGCATGCGGTGACGGGGCGCCTCGGTCTCGTCAGGCACCTCGGGCACGGCGCCGGACGCGACGGCCGTCGGGCGGGCGTCGCCGGGAGCGGGGGTGGGGACGGGAGCGGCCATCTCAGCTCATCTCCTCGAGCTTGCGGGTCTGCCGGAACGCGATCGCCGACACGGTGGCGACGATGACGAAGATGACGATCGACAGGGCGCTGGCCAGCCCGTAGTTCTTCGGCGCCGACCCGTCGATGCCCGAGACGCTGTAGACCATCGAGATGAGGATGTCCGTGTGCCCCAGCGGCACCGACGCGTCGGCGAAGCGTGGCCCGCCGTCCGTCAGCATGTAGATGAGCGTGAAGTTGTTGAAGTTGAAGGCGAACGAGGAGATCAGCAGCGGGCCCGTCGCCACGAGCAGCAGCGGCATGACCACCGAGCGCCAGGTACGGAACCTGCTCGCCCCGTCGACCTTGGCCGCCTCGAGCAGGTCGTGCGGGATGGCCTGGAGCGCCCCGGTCGTGATGAGGAACATGTACGGGAAGCCGAGCCACAGGTTCACCCCGAGCACGGAGAGCTTCGCCAGCCAGGGGTCGGTCAGCCAGCCGATCTCCGCACCCCCCAGCAGCACGTCGTTGATGAACCCGAAGCGCCTGTTGAGCATCCCGGACCACAGCAGCGCGGCCAGGAAGCCCGGGATCGCGTACGGCAGGATCATCAGGGTCCGGTAGACCTTGCGGCCGCGCATGCGGGGGTCGTTGAAGACCATCGCGAGGAAGAGACCGAGCAGGAACGTCGTGACCACCGACAGCACGGCGAACGCGAACGTCCACGCCAGGATCCGCAGGAACGGCCCCGCGTAGCGCTCGTCGCCGAAGGCGGTGGAGAAGTTGCCCAGCCCGACCGGCACCCGCCAGCCGACGCCGAGCGTCGAGCCGTCCTCGGCCTCGAACAACCCCTCGGCGTTCGGCCGGTACACGGTGCCCGTCGTCAGGTCCGTCATCGTGTCGGCGGCCTCGTCGTACGCCAGCGACGGCCGGTAGGAGTACCCCGTCCGCGCGTCCTGCGTGCGGATCGAGCCGGCCTCGGGGTCGTCCGAGACGGGCACCCGCAGGCTGGTCACCGCCGCCTGCCGTGCGAGGACCTCCGCTCGCGGCAGGAGGGTCCACCCGGGCACCGAGGTGATCGTGCTGCCGTCGACGACGGCCCCGTCGACGGGCTCGAGCGGCGCCTCCGCGGTCCCCGCGGCGACCCCCCCGTCCCGCACGACCGCGAACCCGAGGTTGCCGTCACCGTCCTCGACGACGACGAGCGGCAGCCCGGCGCTCCCCTCGACGCGGCGCTCGTTCTGCGCGAGGAGCGCGGAGATCGCGTCCTCCTTGGTCGAGTTGTGGCCGTCGCCGTAGTTCGTGAAGGCCACGTAACCCGTGTAGAGGACGACGTAGATCTGGTAGACGAGGAGGAACGCGAGCCCCGGGAGGATGTACTTCATCGGGAGCGCACGCCGGGAGAAGTACACGTAGTCGGCGAGGACGACCAGCGCGACCATCGACCACAGGATCCCGAACGACCCTTCCGCCCACGCCGCGAGCACCACGTAGGCGCCCAGGGCGTTGACCAGGGCCATGAGGGCGATCTTGACGAGCAGCCCCCGGGTGGTGCCCGAGCTCCGCGGCTCCCGGACCCGCGGCCCGGGAGCGACGTCGCCGGGCGGCGCACCCCCGGGGGGCGCGGCAGTCGGGACGACCGAGGTGGGCTGCGACGTGCTCATGGTGGACGCACCTTTGCGCTGGACCGACGAGGAGTGGGCCCGGGTGCCGGGCCCGGTGGCGGACGACGCCGCGGACGCCCCTCGGGTGGAGCGGCCTCGTGGGCCACTCCACCCGAGGAGCTCACCTGCGTCAGGCCGCGTCGAGCGCGCCCTGGATGTCGGTCGCCATCTTGTCCCAGGTGGTCACCGGGTCGGCACCGTTGACGATGTTCGCCTCGGTGACGCCCCAGAACTCCCACACGGCGCCCATCTCGGGGATGGACGGCATGGGCACTGCGTCGGCGCCGACCTCGCGGAAGCCCGCGGTGATCGGGTCGGACGACGCGGCGTCGGCGGCCGACAGGAGAGCCGGCGGACGGTCACCCGCCTCGTACAGCGCGAGCTGGGCCTCCTCCGTCGCCATGTAGTTGATGAGGAAGTCGTTGGCGAGCAGCGCGTTCTCGCTCTGGGCGCTGACGTAGAAGCCCTGGACGCCGACGAACGGCTGGGCCGGCTCGGGGCCGGGCGCCGGGATCGGGTCGATGGCCAGCTCGAGACCCTCGAACGACCCGAGCATCCACGGGCCGCCGATGATGAACGGCGACTGGCCGTTCTTGAAGGCCTCCACGGCGATGTCGTACGTGACGGCCGTGTCGAGGACGCCGGCGGCACCCTGGGCGGCGAGCCACTGGGCGAACGCCGCGCCGTTCTCGCCGCCGAGGGCGAGCTCGGCGGCGTAGGAGCCGTCGTCGTTCTGCACGAAGACCGGGGCGCCGAACGAGGTCTGGAGCGGGTAGGCGGTGTAGGGGTCACCCGTCTCGCCCATCTGGAGCAGGATCGGGAACTGCGTCCCGGCAGCCTGGCCCATCGCCACCGCCTCGTCCCACGTGGCCGGGGCCTCGGCCGCCAGCGCCGTGTTGCGGATGAGGGCGATGTTCTCGACCGCGTAGGGCAGGCCGTAGACCTGGCCGTCGTAGGTGAACGCGTCGAGGGCGACCTGCTCGAAGTCGCCGGCCTTGTCACCGAGCTCGATGGGGGCGACGACGCCGTTCGCGGTCAGCTCGCCGAGCCAGTCGTGCGCGCCGACGGTGATGTCCGGGCCTTCGCCGGTGGGCACCTGGGCGTTGAAGTCGGGCCGGATGTCCTCGAAGTTCTTCAGGACGACCTCGACGGTGCTGTTCGTCTCCTCCGCGAACGCGGCGGCTGCGGCCTCGACGGCCGCCTGCCGGGTCTCGTCGACCCAGATCGTGAGGTTGCCGCCCTCGGGGGCGGCCGTCTCCTCCGGGGCGCCGGTCTCGGCCGGCTCCTCGGTGTCCCCTCCGCCACAGGCGGCCAGGGTGAGCGCGGCGCTCAGGGCGACCGCGGCGAACGTGATGCTCCGACGCATCAGGGTGTCTCCCAACGACTCGTGGTCATCGGCCACGGGCGCCGGGCCTCCCCGGACACGGCCCCCGTCGGCCCTGTTGCGGGAACGCTAACCCCGCGATTGCCGATCATGCAAACGCTTGCGGTAACTTTCAGGTATCACTTGCCGGCGCTTGCCGGGTGGCGCACCACCAAGGAGGTTGAGGTGTCCTCTACGCTGCGGCACGTGCGCACCCGACTGAAGGACTTGGCAGATCAGGCCGGTGTCAGCACGGCCACCGTCTCCCGCGTCCTCAACGGGAAGCCCGGCGTCGCGGCCGAGACCCGCAAGGCCGTCCTGGCCGCGCTGGACGTGCTCGGCTACGACCGACCGGAGAAGTTGCGCAACAGGTCGCAGGGTCTCGTCGGGCTCGTCGTACCCGAGCTCGACAACCCCGTGTTCCCCGCCCTGGCGCAGGCCATCGAGACCACCCTCGCCGACCGCGGGTACACCCCGCTGCTCTGCACGCAGTCGCCCGGTGGCACCACCGAGGACGAGTACGTGGAGATGCTCATCGAGCACGGCGTCGACGGCATCATCTTCGTCTCGGGCCGCCACGCCGACACCGCCGCGTCGACCGAGCGGTACCACCGGCTGCGCGGGCGCGGCCTGCCGATCGTGTTCGTCAACGGCTACGCCGCGGGCGTCGACGCACCCTCCGTGTCGACGGACGACGCCGTCGCCATGAGCCTGGCGGTCCGCCACCTCCTCAGCCTGGGCCACACCCGGGTGGGACTCGCGGTCGGCCCGGACAGGTACGTGCCCTCCCGCCGCAAGATCGCCGCCTTCGCCACCCTGCTCGACCAGCGCTCGCCCGGCACCGACGTGACCGGGCACGTGGTGTCCACGCTCTTCACCGTCGAGGGTGGCCAGGTCGCCGGCGGGGAGCTGATCGAGACAGGGCACACGGCGATCGTCTGCGGGTCCGACCTGATGGCGCTCGGGGTGATCCGTGCCGCTCGCGGCCGAGGGCTGCGGGTGCCCGAGGACCTCTCGGTGGTGGGCTTCGACGACTCGCCGCTGATCGCCTTCACCGACCCGCCGCTGACCACCCTCCGCCAGCCCGTCATCAGCATGGGCAAGGCCGCCGTGAGCGCCCTCGTCGCGGAGATCGCGGGGACCCGCGTGTCCCGCACCGAGCTCCTCTTCCATCCCGAGCTCATCGTGCGGGCGTCGACCGGTCCGGTGCCCGCGCGCCCCGCACCGGCGGCGGACACGGCGTTCGGTTCCTAGGCTGGACCGATCAGCCGTACCCGTGAACCAGCCGTACCCGTGAACCAGACGTACCCGTGAACCAGCCCTCGCCGGGAGTGCCGTGACCTCGATCCTGTCAGCCCTCGCACAGCCGTCCACCACGACGACGCTCGTGCACCGCGCCCTGCCCGGCACCGCCGAGTGGTGGCGCTCCGCCGTGATCTACCAGGTCTACCCCCGGTCGTTCGCGGACGGGGACGGGGACGGCATCGGCGACCTGCCGGGCATCACCGCCCGCCTGAAGCACCTCGTCCGGCTCGGCGTGGACGCGCTCTGGCTGTCGCCGTTCTACCGCTCGCCCCACCACGATGCGGGGTACGACGTCGCCGACTACCGCGACGTCGACCCCGTCTTCGGCACCCTCGCCGACGCCGACGCGATGATCGCCGAGGCGCACCGCCTCGGCCTGCGGGTCGTGGTCGACCTCGTGCCCAACCACACGTCGTTCGAGCACGCGTGGTTCAAGGCCGCCCTCGCCGCCGGGCCGGGCAGCCCCGAGCGCGCGCGCTACCTCTTCCGCGACGGCAAGGGCCCGGAGGGCGCCCAGCCGCCGAACGACTGGCGCTCCACCTTCGGCGGCTCCGCCTGGACCCGGGTGACCGAGCCCGACGGCACGGCCGGCCAGTGGTACCTGCACCTGTTCGACGAGTCCCAGCCGGACCTGGACTGGACGAACCCGGAGGTCCGCGAGGAGTTCCGCTCGATCCTGCGCTTCTGGCTGGACCGCGGGGTCGACGGGTTCCGGGTCGACGTCGCACACGGCCTGGTCAAGGCCGACGGGCTGCCGGACCACCACGGTCCCACCGCCGCCGTCACGCCGCCCCACGAGGGCACGCACGGGTCCGAGGACGGCGCCACCGGTGCCGGGTCCTCCGGCCCCATGTGGGACCAGGACGGCGTGCACGAGGTCTACCGCGAGTGGCACGAGGTGCTCGCCGGGTACGACGGGGACCGCGCCCTGGTCGCCGAGGCGTGGGTCGAGCCGCTCAGCCGGCTCGCCCGCTACGTCCGCGCCGACGAGATGCAGCAGGCGTTCAACTTCTCGTTCCTCACGTCGCTGTGGTCCGCGCCCGCGCTGCGCGCGGTGATCACGGAGTCGCTGGTGGCCAACGACGGCGTCGGCGCGCCGACCACGTGGGTGCTGTCGAACCACGACGTCGTCCGCCACCCGTCCCGTCTCGGGCTCGACGTGCCCGGCGGCAAGCCCGAGGGCATCGGGGCGGACGACCCGCAGCCCGACGAGGACCTCGGCCTGCGCCGCGGCCGCGCCGCCAGCCTGCTCATGCTCGCCCTGCCCGGCTCGGCCTACCTCTACCAGGGCGAGGAGCTCGGCCT